>NZ_JAAKEM010000011.1:0-127296 GCF_011039195.1 Dysgonomonas sp. ZJ709 | reverse complement strand
TGCACATAGACTACTGCCGTATCGCCTTCGGTGAAATAGAGCGTTGGCATAGGTATCTGCCCATTGACTGCTATTGCCTTTTTATTTTTCCCTGTATAATTCACAATCGTATCATTGATATATAAATCGTAATGAACCAGTTTTTGAGAATATCCTCCCATAGACACAGCGAAAAACAAAACTATGAGTAGATACCATTTCATAATCATTTCTTTTTAGTTGCTTCAACACTACCACAAGTCAGCATTTTAGAACCATAATACGGGTTCTTTATCGCTTTTTCAGTACTTAGCCAGTAAGCTTTTTTCATCGGACAATACTGGTAATAAACATCCTGAGTCAGATCATTTGAATTATCGATAACACTCCACATTAAAGTAGACAAGTTCATAAAAGCTGTTCGTTGTTTTTCGATATTTTTTTCTTGGGTTACTTGCTGAACTGCTTGAAGCAAGGCATCTTTTTCATTTAGGGATATTTCTTTTTCAAGCGTAGCCTGCATCTCACTTGCATATATGGCAGCTTGCTTGCTATCACTTTTTACTAAAGCATCTTTTATATCCAAATAGTTCTTTAAAAGAGCCGAAGCCGAAGCTTCCTTATTTTGAGAGAAAGCAGCACCACTAACTAATAGTACTGCAAGAAATATAAATAATATTTTCATTGTCTTTTTGTTTTTAATTAATACGTTCTATTTTAAATCCTGCTTTTTGCACAGTATCTATAATTTCCTTTTCTGTAATGCCATTTGATGTTATTGACAATACTTTATCTTTATTTTCGGTGTCTACCGTCCAGCTTTCTATGCCTTTAGATGTATTAAGAACAGGAGTTACTTTTGCGACACATCCACCGCAGTTAATAGTTGTTTTGAACGTGAAAGTTATTTTATCTTTTGATTCCATAATTTCTATTTTATTTGATTATTACTATTTATTCGTTTGTCATACTGAGGAACGAAGTATTTCTTATGGCATGCGCCCAATAGATCCCTCATTACATATCGGGATGACAGGGTCTTCTGAAAAATTTCATTGATTACTATTTATTTTTTCCATTTCAGTCTTAAGCTATTAGTCACAACACTTACACTACTTAATGCCATAGCAGCACCTGCAATCATTGGGTTAAGCAAAAAACCATTGATCGGGAAAAGAATTCCGGCAGCAATAGGTATACCGATAATATTATAAATGAATGCCCAGAATAGATTCTGACGGATAGTAGCTACCGTTTGTTTCGATAGTTTTATAGCCATCGGTATCTTGTTCAAGTCTGATGATATGATAGTCATCTTCGCAACATCTATAGCGATATCGCTCCCCTTACCCATTGCTATACTTACATCTGCACGAGCTAAAGCCGCACTATCGTTTATCCCGTCACCAACCATTGCTACCGTTTTACCTTCGGCCTGCAATTGTTTTACAAATTCTTCTTTTTGATGCGGTAATACCTCAGCTTTGTAATGATCTATGCCCGTCTGCTCTGCAATAGTTTTTGCAGTGGCCTCATTGTCTCCTGTAAGCATATAGACATCTATACCCAGTTGTTTCATCTGTTGTACAGCTTCTTTCGAAGTGGTCTTAACCTTATCGGCAATAGCAATTACAGCCAAGGCTTCCGTCTCGTTTGCAAACCAAATAACAGTTTTCGCTTCATTCGCATATCCGATCGACTTATCTTGTAATAATTTATCTATCTGAATATCATTCTCCTGCAGCAATTTACTGTTCCCTGCAAAGTAGGTCGTATTATCAATTATAGCTTTCGCTCCTTTCCCGGTGATACTCTCGAATTGCGATACAGCTATTGCCGATAACTGAGAAAAATAGTTTGTTACTGCATCAGCCAAAGGATGTTCCGATTGTTTTTCCAAGCTCAATAAAGCAACTTTGGAACTGTCATCGTTATTAAGCCAGACAATATCTGTAACAACAGGTTTACCCTCGGTTATAGTCCCTGTTTTATCCAGTACAATAGCATTTACTTTCTTAGCCAATTCAAGACTTTCAGCATCTTTTATAAGGATGCCATTCTCTGCACCTTTGCCCACTCCTACCATTATCGCTGTCGGCGTGGCCAATCCCAGTGCACACGGACAGGCTATAACCAAGACAGTAACTAAAGCCAGTAACGCTTGTGTAAATCCGTTCTCACCACCGAATATCATCCATATTGCAAAAGCAAGCAAAGCTATTCCGATTACTACGGGTACGAATATTCCTGCAATCTTATCTACTAATTTCTGAACAGGCGCTTTACTTCCCTGTGCATCTTGTACCATCTTTATAATGTGTGAAAGCATAGTTTCGGCACCTACTTTTTCGGCACGGAACTGAAAACTGCCTTTCTGATTGATTGTTCCGGCAAATACTTTTTCGTTTTCCTCTTTCAAAACAGGAATAGGTTCGCCGCTTAACATACTTTCGTCTACATACGACATGCCATTTACGACCTGACCATCAACAGCTATCCGTTCACCGGGTTTCACAACTACTATATCGCCCTTATTTACATCTTCTATCGAAATTTGCATTTGTTGATCTCCATCGCGAATAACACTTACTGTTTTAGGTTGTAAACCCATTAATTTCTTTATGGCGGTCGATGTATTACCTTTCGCCTTCTCTTCCAGTAATTTCCCTAACAAAATGAAAGCCACAATAACGGCTGCTGCCTCAAAATAGACATGAGCCTCTAAACCTCTCTCGCTCCAATAACTAGGAAAAAGGGTATTGAATACACTAAAAAGATAGGCTGTTCCCGTACTTAAAGCAACAAGCGTATCCATATTAGCAGATCGATGCTTGGCTTGCTTCCACGCATTCACGAAAAAGTCTTTCCCCAACCAAAAAAGCACAGGAGTAGATAAAGCCCACATAATATAGTTGGCATAAGGCATATCCATGAATATCATACCAATTGCAACCACAGGAACGGAAAGAATAATCGCAAGAATAGTCTTTTGTTTCAGACTTTTGAATTTAGCTGTATGCAATTCATCCAGAAGTTCGGCATTATTCTCATTTTCATCAATAAGCAAATCATAACCGGAATCCTGAACCGCTTTCTTTATATCTTCTACATTGATCGTTTCGGGGGAAAATTCTATGTTAGCATTTGCCGTTGCATAATTCACAGATGCATTGGTAATACCTTTTTGTGCTTTCAGTGTACTCTCTACATGGGCTGCACACGAAGCACAACTCATATTGAGTACAGGATAAGTTTTCTTTATAGTTGCCATATTATATTGTATTTTAAGAGATTGTATTTCTTACAATGCAAAGTTGGCTATAAAAAGACTTCTGTGTGTTATATTATTCTTTGATAGGTTTACATGATTTACACTTTATCCAACGGTTTGCGCCTATCCATCCCTATATTTTTGAAATGGCTGGGAGTCAACCCTGTTATCTTTTTAAATTGTGCACTTAAATGAGCGACACTCGAATAATTGAGTTGATAGGCTATCTCACTCAATGTTAGTTCATCATATACTAATAGTTCTTTTACTTTCTCTATTTTCTGAGCAATGAAATACTTTTCGATAGTAGTGCCCTCTACTTCGGAAAAGATATTACTGATATAATTATAATCGTGATGAATTTTACTGCTTAGATAATCTGACAGATTGATTTTTAAATCATTATTATCATAATGTACTAATTCAACAATATTTGTTTTTATCTGTTCTATCAAACGGCTTTTCTTATCATCTATTAATGAAAAACCCAACGACTCAAGCACATCGCTCAATCGCTGTTTTTCATCATCAGTCAAATCGCGATCCAACTCAACCTCTCCCAAGCTAACCTTCAATGGATTAAGACCAAGCTTTTCTAATTCCGATTGTACAACCATATTGCATCGGTTGCATACCATATTTTTTATATAGAGTTTCATAATTCTTCAATTGATTCTCTAAATATACAATTAATGAAGGAGATTAGTTTGGATAAAAACTAAACTATTTATTTTTTATATGAAATTCACAATATAAACAAAAGAGAATTTAACATCTATAATATATGCGGAATGCCCGCTCTTTTCTAGCTTTTTCAAACTCAACCTCCGCTTTATTCATCCCCCTTTAACTATCTTTATCTGATTAAGTTCGATTTATTTAAAACATCCACCAAAATATTTCAAAAAACGACTATTGAAACTTAGAAAAAGTCTATTTTTACAACTAAAATAAATTAGAAACGAAAAATAAAACAAAAACTGAATTTCTAAATTAAGTTTCAAATGACATGAATGATATATTAACAATAAATATTATCATTCATCAGAACAAAATAATTTAAAGGCTCCCAATGTTTTTACGATATATTCTTATTTTTTGCCTGCTGTTTTTATATATTTATTCTTCGGCACAAGAGGAACGAAGGGATATAAAATATACCCTTTTGCTCCCGAATAAAGACGAATTGCCTGATGCAAAAGAATATATACTAAACGCCATTGAAAACTACAATCAGAACAAATACACAAATCAACTTGTACATAACTATGAATTCTATCGGAAAACATCAGTAGATATTGTTGTTCACAAAGATTCCGTTGGCTCACAAATAGATCGGGTTCGCAACAGCAATGACCTTATATCCAAATATCTGATCCGTCCATTCGGGTTTTGTTTCGAGCATGTAAAGCCAAATCCGGATTCGGATATGAAATCTGTTACCATTTTGTTATTTGAAGACCACAAATCTGTTTTTACAAATAAGCTTCAAAGCAAAAAACCTCGTATAATTCAGACATCTACAGATAATGGTATTTTTCAGGTTTTAGGACACAAAAACATTCAATCTTTTCTCGATGAAGCCTTTGGAGATATCGATCTATTCAAATACAATAGTAATGTGATGTTACTTTCTTTCAAAGGGCCTTTAAACGAAGCTAATACAGAAATATATACCTATAAATTTACCGGACAGAAAAAAATAATCGGTGAAGAAGAATGTGTGGAGATCGTTTTTTACAGTAAACATATGCAAGAAAACGCTTTTTCCGGATATCTGTATATAACCCCCGGCGATAATCCCAGACTGGTCGAAGCCGAATTTATGTTTAACAATCCTGAAAACACTAATTTTCTGAGAAAAGTGGCCATAAGACACAGGTTCAGCGAAAAAGAGAATCTGATAATTCCTGTTGAAAAAGAAAACACATTACAAATAGGAAGTGATAACAAGGGAACAATCGTCGCATCCCGAAAAGATTTATATTTTAACTATAGTTTTAAACCGGTGTCTGCGGAACAAAAAACAGGAAGAAGTCAATCGAGAGATAGCAGAAAAAATGATCCTTCTTTTTGGGAACAAATACGTCCTATCCCTCTTACTGCATCTCAGATTCAATTGGATAGCCTAAAGCTGGCAGCCGATGAGGATAAAAGCTTCCGTCGTCTCGAAAGTATGATCCGACTGGTTCTTAGTGGGTCTATCAGTATTGCTGATGAAAAAGCAGACATAGGTCCCCTGACCCACTTTATAAGCCATAACGACATGGAAGGCTTAAGGTTGCGCGTAGGAGGAAATACAACAATAAATCTATCCAACCATTTCCAATTGGGTGGATATGCAGCTTACGGAACAAGAGATCAAACACTGAAATATCAGGCAAACATAGCCTATTCGCTATTACCCAAAAGCAAATACTTATGGGAGTATCCCAAAAAGGTAATTTCTTTTGCATACGCTTCAGATTTGAATATTCCCGGACAGGATGTATTACTTATGAACAGGGATCACTTTGCCCAGTCTTTTGCTCACACCCCTACTGATAATATGTCGCATCAGCAAGTAGCTTTATTAGCTTTTGAGAGCGAGAACAGCCATAACTTTACATATAAAATAGCAGGCAAGTTTACTTACGACCGCCCCATGGGTGTCGTAAAATATATACAAGTACGGAATGATAACGATACAACCGTTATCAATAATATAACAAGTAGCGAACTTCAAGTCTCGGTACGTTATGCACCCGGCGAAAAGTTCTTCCAAAGGAAGGAAAGGCGTACGGCAATTCGTCGCGCATCATTCGAATTCGATTTTACACACCGTATAGGTATCAAAAGGATATTCGATTCCGATAACAGTTATCAGGTTTCCAACTTCAATATTTTTAAAAGGTTCTCTTTCGATAAAAATATAGGCCAAATCGACACTTATTTTTCAGGAGGTAAGATATGGGGGCAAGTTCCCTTTCCATTACTATTTATACCCGAAGGTAATCAAAGTTATGTATTTAGTCATAATGCTTATAACTGTATGAATTTCTACGAGTTTGTAACCGACAGATTTGTTTCGACAAGTATAAATACAACTCTCAACTGGACTCCAATACGACTGTTCCTCGAAAACGACAAAATGAAAATTTGTCTGGGAGCCAAGATGATTTACGGCCCCCTTTCGGAAAGGAATAACCCTGAAACTCACCCCGAATTATTTATGTTTAATAATGGGATCAGGGCTCTTGGTAATGTACCATACGCCGAAGCAAGCATCGGGATCGCCAATATATTTAAAGTACTACGTGTAGATTATGCCCGCAGACTAACATATACTTCTGATATTTATGGGGAAGATATTACAAAAGGGACTATACTGTTTTCGGGGAGTTTCTCTTTCTGATCCTTACCTCATAGAAAAACAAAAAGGCTTCAATTGAAAATGCATATTCAATTAAAGCCTTCCGTATAAATATTCTATTTTGTATGCTACCTTATTCAAGCTTTTTCAGATTAAACTTTGCAGCTTCTACACCTCCTTTTATGGCTTTTTCAAATTCAATCTTTGCTTTCTCAGCTTCCCCTCTAAGCATATAAAATACACCTTTGTTATTTGAATATTCGGGCGTATTATTGTTACTCTTATCTAAATATATTTGTGCTGTTTCTAAATCTTCACGAGCTAGAGCGGCTGCCGCAAGGTTCAGATTGGCAATAGAATCGTTAGGATACATTTTAACTGCAGTTTCAAATACCCATAAAGACGCATCACTCCCTGCGGGATATGTGCCGGCTATTTGAAATATCTCGTTAAGACTTAGTTGATGAGGGCTAGTCTTTAAGACCGCTTTCGCCTCATCGACACTAAAACTCTTTACATTATAATATACATTACAGACTACTTTCCTCAACGTCGGATAAATAGTAGTCAACATCTCACGATAAGGAACTCCACCATTGAATGTTTGCAGGTTATTCTTCCGAGTCGCGATATCGGTTGTATTATTTATGATAGAAAGTATTTTGTCTTTATCGTTTATATCTGAAGCTTGGAGCATAGTAATCAATCCGTCCCAGTTTTCGCCACCATATTCAACACTATATAAATCAGATGGCATATCGAACTTACTTGCAAGATATTCTTTCAAGGCATTAGCACGTCCACGCGACAGAGTTTCGTTTATAGCAACAGGTCCTTCTGGCGAGGCAAAGCCAATAATTTCGATACGTGTAATCGTTACATTAGAATCAACTTTGATTGAGTTTATTTCTGATTCTATTCTCACAAGTTCATCGCGATTACCCATATAGTCAGGATAAATTACTGTCTTATTTACAGGGAAATTCAATTTTGTTTCCCACTCTTCATTACGAACTTTTACGACTTCTTTTTGGGGTTCTACATATATTAATTCGGGTTTCACTTCCGGAACACTTATTTTTTCAAGATCAACTTTATTTATTAGGGTCTCCATTGCGATTTCTTGTTCATGCCCTCCACAACCACACAAATCTTCTTTGACATCAAGTCTGGCTGAATTCATCCATTCTGTATATGGAATTACAACCTCGTAATGAAGTATATTATCGTTTTTCTTACCAATCTCGACCACCTTATAAAGATTCAGTTCATTCTGTTGATCAGGTTTCAGTGCTATCGACCTTAGATAAACCCTATGACGATTAGTGCCATTAATCAATATCGCAGGAAGCTCCAATTGATTATCAGTAGCGATTAAGATGGGCGTCAGAGTAAGCGAACGATTGTAGTCCATATCTATTTTACTCACATCCATCTCCATATGTAGGTATAGCGAATCACCTTTTTGTTGCAATTGCTGCGAATTAACAGCTATTTGTTCTTTATAAATATACTGGGCTAAAATCGGTGTACTCGCTGCTAGCAATAGGGCTATTGAACAAATACAGTATATAGTCTTTTTCATCTTTCTTTACTTCATTTACTTAAGTATATAAATAATGCTGAGACCGGCTTTGGTCGGACCCCAATAATTCTTCGTATCGTCTTTCAATTGGCTACCACATTCTTTACATTCATATTTTTTATAATCCAGATGGGCATAACCCACACCTACTGTTGCTTCCAAACTCCAACGATTACTCAAAATCCATTGATAGCCATAAGAGATACCACCGCCGTAAAGATTACCCTGATAGCGATAGTCTTTAAATCCAAGCATCTTGATACCACCTACATTATATTCTGCATAATGAGCATGTACCCCGAAAAAATGCCCATTAAATCTTTCACACAACCAATATCTAAATTCGGGTTGTATCAACCAGTGCTTTATTTGTCTATTATCAGAAAACTCCCATGGGTTGTAATTACCCGATATGTCGAGTGTTGTTTTCTCAGACAAACCTACTTCCAAGCCAATATTAGGCGTTGTTGTTGCCCAATAGAGAGCATTTGTCTTTAGTGCAATGGTAGGCATATACAATCCATCCTTTTCGTTTTGAGCATTCGCAATGCTTGTAAACAGAAGGATAATAATGCATATACAAAAGGTCTTATTTTTCATCTTATTCAGATTGTTATATAGTTATATCTTGGATAAAGAACATCTTAACCAATTTAGTTTTGTTAAGCTAATTTATTATAAAAACAATGTCGAGGTAGAAATGTTTGGTGAAAGAATAACATTTATTCCGTTTAGGCTTTATTCGGATCACCATACAGAATTTAATACACTCTCTGTCACACCGAAACAGGATAATTATATAAAAGCCCAAGCTACCTCAAAATAAAATCCTTCCGAATAAATTACTCAGAAGGATTTACTTAGATAGTGATATGTCGTTCAATTTCCCTATCTCCGTGTTTTTCAGATTAGAATTAGATATAGCATAATAGATTTGAAAAAAGCAAAAAGATTAAGACCATTAACCAGATATTTCAATATCCGGTACCTTCAAATAAATCACGGTTATCGCGAGAGTCGTTAGACTTCTTCTTAAAGTTGTTGAATGTATAGCTAAGGGTCAGCATTATGACCGGATACTTCGGACGGATGTGTGTAACTGACTGCAAATCGGCTGTAGTTATATCACTCTTATATCGGGCAGTATTGAGTATATCACGAAAAGAAAGAGTAGACATTAACTTTTGATGTAATTGCTGACGAACAGCAAGATTTACAAACCAAAAAGAGTCCGAACGCCCTTGTGTTGTAACCGAAGGTCCTACAAAATTACCATCGAATTGAATACGTGTATATTTATGCACATCGATTAAATTATTGATTGTAATATCATAGTTCGTACTAGTTTCATTTTTACCATCCAATTTAAATTTATTTTCAACTTTATAGTAATATACATTACCGTTCACATTAATATTCCATCCACGACAAGCTTTTAATTGCGCATTCAGTTCAATACCCATCGATTGGTCATTCCCTACATTTGCCATAGAGTCTAAGGTTACGCCAGCTTCATAAGGGACACGCAAACGTTCTATTTTATCTTTGCGGCTGCGATAGAATAGACTTGTAGCCAGTACATGTTCATTTAAGTTCTTTTTATAGTTCAGTTCGAACGAATGTATGTATTCGGGACGTATATCGGGATTCCCGATTTCAGCTGTATAATAATCACGGTAAGTAATATAAGGTTCCATAAAAAAGAGCTCGGGACGATTGATACGATAAGAATATGACGCAGTTATTCGCTGATCTTTGGGAAGTGTATAACCCATATGAACAGATGGATAGACTTCAAAATAATTTTTCTCACGGTTAGCCCAGTCTTTCGAACTTCGTAATACCTGATGTGTATGCTCACCTCTAAATCCGCCTTGTATCTCAAAATCATTAAACGATTGTGATGCCATAGTATAAACAGAATGGATGCCTCGCTGAAAATAAAACGTATTATAAATATCATCCCTCCAGTAGAATTCTTTTTTTGCCGGATCCCAGAATTTCATTTTATAATCGCCATCTTCAAGATATGAGAAATATTGATATCCTGCCTCAAGTTTTCCCGTTTTGCTATATGGAATAACATAATCTAAATTGCCTCTGACAGTCCATCGGACTTCTTTTTCCCATGCCCTGTGCCCTTGTTGGCGTACATTATTTTCATCAAACAGGTCGCTTTGGAAATATTCGAGAGCATCTCCTTCATAAGCCAGCATAAAATTGCCCGATAACTTGTGTCCATCTTTATTAAACTTATGATCGAACCCAATATTTCCCTGATTAATAGTGGAATGCAAATCATAATTATCCCGACTGTTATTTTCTGATTTTTCAATTATACCGCTTGCATCCAATTTGGTTTCGATATAATTTAAATCACCATCACGCGTAAACTTATTATACCCTATTTCCAGTCCAAGATTCAGAGTCGTATTAGTCAGCTTGTAATTCATACCTCCTCTCACACCATAATGATAATTTTTACTGCCTCTCGGACCTTCGGAATGTGATGTTGTTGTAATACCATCCACAATAGTTGTTTTGTCTTGCTCGAAATTACTCTTACGTATCGGCTGATTCCAGTAGCCCGCCAGATTCCATTGCAGCTTTTTATTTTGTCCCATGATTAAAAAATCAGCTCCATTAGATAGTACGGTGCTCCCATATGTATTTACAATACCATTAAGTCCCTGTAAACCATTTCGTTTTGTAATAATATTGATAATACCGGCATCACCATCCGTATCGTTACGGGCTGAAGGTGTTGTTATTATTTCAATATTTTCTATAATACTGGCCGGGATTTGCTGTAAGGCTTGCGAACCTTTTAATAAGCTTGGCTGCCCATCTATAAACACCATGAAACCACTACTTCCACGGAATGTAAGATCACCATTAGCATCTATGCGTATAGACGGAGTGTTCTCCAATATATCGATTGCTGTTCCGCCAGCACTCATCAGATTATTAGAGCCGCTAATAATCCTTTTATCCAATTTATAAATAACCTGCTTTTTTTCGGCTTCGATAACCACTTCTGCAAGTTCTGTTTCCAAAGGAACCAATTCTATTATACCAATATCCAGAATGGTCGTTGCAGGTGTCAGCACTATGGGCGAATGGTTGTATATATCGTACCCAACCAGCCTGACCATAAGGTCATACTCACCATGTTGTATATCCGATAAAGCAAAATGCCCGTCTTGTTCAGAATATACATGTGCAATAGCGGTTGTCTCGCCTTTTTTACATAGGATAATATCGGCAAATTCTATCGGAATTTTCTTTCCGCTCTCCACCAATTTTCCTTCAATTCTTATTATAGGCGATGCTATAATAAATGAACAAGTAAGTAGCATTAATAATAGAAGTGTTAGTCGCGTGTTTTTCATTATGTTCCGATATTAGTTTTAATCCCTTATTTCTATTCAAAGGCAAAACTAAACGGATTAGAATCTCTAAAAAAACGAATGAATCTTTAGTTTAAGCAGGTGGCACAAAGATTTACCTTTTTGTCACAAATATTAACTATGATACGATTAGCTCAAAACAAGTCATATAGAGCCTTATCGACCAATAAATAAGGGTGTTTTGTGCTTAAACGTGTGATAATAGAAAGCGGTACACAGTATATTTTCGATATATTTGTTTACTTGTAATATATCCGATTACTGCCATGAATAAAAAAACATTTTTACTGATAGCATTCTGCATCTTTCAGGTACTCAATATATCTGTATATGCTTATAATCTGAAGCAGATAACAGATAAGGGGAACTTTTCTAACAGGTCTGTTATTTCTATGTATCAAGATCAGCGAGGGCTTATGTGGATAGGTACAAATAACGGTCTGAATAATTACAACGGCAGAGAAATATCTGCATTTCATCTGTCGGATAGTAGTAACGTCATTAATGGAAATCAGATAGACAAGATAACAGAAATGAGCGACAATGTGATATGGATCCAAACCTATTACGGTTTAAACAGAATAGACCGAAAAGCAAACTCAATCCAATCGTTCGAGATGTTCAATAGAGTTGCTTTTTCACAAAAAGACAGTAAAGACAACTTCTTTATCATACAGGGGAATAGCAGTATTTATTACTATCTGAAAGACAAAAATCAGTTTGAAGAAATATATATGTCAAATCTCATAGCTAATGAGATTGTAAATTTCTTTATTGATAATAAAGATCGGATGTGGATATTCAAATCGAATGGAGTCAGCTTCTGTTACACTATTCAAACAAATGAATCGGGAATAGTTAGACTCGAGTTGCAGAAAGAATATAAACAGACCGATGGTCTGCTATACTCCTTTACTGATAAAAACAGAGTATTATTAATTGATACAGATTACAATTTATACGAATTTGATACAGAGAACCGTAAAAGTTTATTAATAAACAATTTGAAAGATCAATTAAGCAATAAAGGTGAAATAAGCTCTATTTTAAAATTCCATAATGATTATTTTTTTGGATTCAGAAAAGAGGGGCTCTTCCTACTAAAAGATAATAACGGCGAAGTGTTATTCGAGAAAATTCCTATCAACAGCGGCATACTGTCTCTTCTTAAAGATATACATCAGGATATGATCTGGATTGGTACCGATGGACAAGGCCTATACACCTACTCTATCGACAGACATTCTATAAACTCTACATTACTTAATGATTTTACACTGAAAGTCAGGCAACCGATCAAGGCTCTATTTCTGGATGATAAAAATACGCTTTGGATAGGTAGTAACGGTGATGGGATTCTGAAAATATACGATTATGAGTTAAATAAAAACCTGATTGATTGCAAGATGGAAAATATAAACAATGCAAACAGTGCATTAAGTGGAAATTCTGTTTATTCATTCTCTAAAAGTAAACGTAACATTCTGTGGATAGGAAACGAAAACGGGCTTAACTATTATTCTAATCACGATAAAACCATTAAGAAAGTTGCTTTATCTGATGATAATACAGATATAAAATACATACATGATGTCTATGAACAAGACTCTCTTCTTTGGATTGCTTCTGCGGGAATGGGCATAATAAAAGCACAGATTGATTGGCACGGCGATACACCTTCACTAAAAATAATAAAACGATTCACAATAAAAAAAGGAGATATAGTTTCAAACTCTTTCTTTTCTATCTATCCTGAAAACGATAACACGATATGGGTGACAAACAAGGGAGAAGGTATATTTAAGATCAATACAGCGACATCTGAAGTCGAAATAATACGGTTTGAAGGGAATATATTAAACGAAATTAACTGTATAATCAACAACAGGCCGCACAACTATCTGATAGGAACAAATTCCGGTTTAATAAGATATACTTCCGACAGTTACACAGTTCTTAACGAAGAAAATGGATTTCCCAACAACAGAATTCATAGCATATTACAAGAATCCGATTTTGATTTCTGGTTAAGCAGTAATAACGGGCTTATTTTTTACAATTCGCAGCGAGGCTCTCTCAGGACATACGATCAGCTCGGTGGATTATCTGTTATCGAGTTCAGTACCGGAGCCTCATTTAAGGATGAAAACAGTGGAACTCTTTTCTTTGGTGGTGTAAATGGGTTCGTTACCATAACCCAAAACTATTATGATGAAGCTAACGACTACATGCCACCCATAAACCTTGATAAGTTATCTATATTCGGGCAAGATTATAATATCCATGAATTTCTTTCCGAAAAAGAGAAAATACCGGTTCTTAGTTTGAACCACAATCAGAATTTCTTTTCGATCTCGTTCAGTGCCATAGATCACCTGAATGGCAATAATTATACTTACTTCTACAAAATAGACGGTTCAAGCAGACAGTGGGTCGATAACGGCAACTCTAACGTTATCTCTTTTGTAGATTTCAAGCCGGGCGAATATAAATTGCAGGTCAAATATTATAATAATATACTTGGTAAGGAAAGCTATATTTACACCATCAAAGTGAAAATATTACCGCCTTGGTACCAGTCTAAGCTGTCGTATTCGGTCTATTCGTTACTTGCGGTATTATGCGTATTACTCCTTATCAGATGGTTTGTCATCCGAAACAGACAAAGAAAAGCAGCCCTGTTAGCAAAACTGGAACAGCAGCACAAAGAAGATATATATGAATCTAAACTACAATTTTTCACCAATATAGCACATGAGTTCTGCACACCTCTCACCCTCATATCGGGACCATGTAACCGTATTCTCAACCATAAAAATATCGATAGTTCTATCACTAAATATGCTCAGATAATAGAGCAAAATGCCGAACGATTAAATTCTTTAATCCAGGATTTAATTGAATTTAAACGTATAGAAACAGGTTATAAAGAAGCTCAGATAGAAAAATTACAATTATCGGAAATAGTAAATAAAATAACAAATTCATTTAATTACATTGCCGAATCGCAGAATACACACTTCGAAAAAGACGTTTCGCCATCTATTATATGGAATTCGGATGAAAGCTTTATAATTACAATAATTACAAACATTATTTCTAATGCTTTTAAATATACTACACATAACGGAAAAGTAAAAGTCAAGGCACGGCTGATAGAAGGCCATCTGTATTTGGTGATATCAAACACGGGAAAAGGTATAAAAGCCGAAAATATTTCCAAAATATTCGACAGGTATAATATTCTGCACGATTTCGAATACCAAGATAACTCTAAGTCATGGTCACGAAACGGCTTGGGGCTGGCTATTTCCTATGGAATGGTAAATTTGCTCAAAGGGACAATAGATATAGAAAGTACACCGGGAGAATGGACCCACTTCAAAATAACACTCCCTTATCTTGAAGAAACAAATCAAAAAAAGATTATCAAATATGATACCCTAAAAACAGAGGGCATAAAGAACGATAGTAATGTAATAGCAACCTTGCCAAAATACAAATCGGATGATGAATCAAAACCTACAATTTTGATTATTGACGACGAATTAGAAATATTATGGCTGATCTGCGACATATTTGCAGATGATTTTAATGTAATACCCGTAAATAATTCAGATGAAGCATTGTTAAAACTCAACGATATTCATCCCGATATAATTCTATGCGATGTTATGATGCAAGGTATAGATGGTATAGCCCTTACAAAGGAATTGAAGTTGAATGAAAAGACAGCCCATATCCCACTCATCCTTATTTCGGCCAAACAAGAGGTCGAAGAACAAATAAAGGGTATAAATGCAGGAGCCGATATTTATATTACAAAACCATTCAACATAGATTATCTAAAGTCTTCGGTAAATAAACTCATAGAGAGAAAAGAAACGCTTAAAGATTATTTTGCATCTCCTCTTAGTGCATTCGAACTCACAAACGGAAAAATGACACATAAAGAACATAAGAAGCTAATTAAAGAAATATTTAATATTATCAATAAAAATATTCAGGACAAAGATTTATCAGCAGATTTCATTGCAACCAAAATGAATATAAGTACGCGAAGCCTTTATCGGAAAATAGGCGAAATCGGAGATGTAAGTATCAGCGATATGATACGCGATTGTAAATTATATATTGCTCATTATCTACTTATTAAGTCAATACTCACAGTCGATGAAATTGTCTTTAAATCAGGTTTTACCAATCGTGTAAGCTTTTTCAAGGCATTCTCTAAAAAATACGGATGCACGCCGAATGAGTATAGAAAGCAAAATAGCAAACCATCTTAAATGAATTTTAATGTATCAAATGTACTTCTATATCTTCCGATAATTTATCAAAAATATATAACTTAGCAGAAGATATAACCACTAAATAAAATACATATTATGAAATTGATCCTCAATATTGCTATCTGGTGCTTTGCTGTTTCTATGACTGCACAAGATATTTCTCTCGTAAAGTATACTACCGAAGAAGATATTGCGTATATAGGGAGTACGACGAAAGATATATACAGAAATGAACGGTGTAAATTAGATGTGTACTACCCTACCGACATGAAAGATTTCCCTACTATTGTCTGGTTTCATGGAGGTGGACTCGAAAGCGGCGAAAAACACATCCCAAAGGAATTGATGGACAAAGGAGTGGCTGTAATTGCTGTAAGCTATCGCTTAAGTCCTGTGGCTAAGAATCCTGCATATACAGAAGATGCGGCTGCCGCTGTAGCATGGGCATTCAAAAATATAGCCTCTTATGGCGGTAGTGTAAATGATATTTATGTATCGGGACATTCGGCTGGAGGATATCTGGCTTTGATGGTTGGTTTGGATAAAAGTTTCCTTGATAAATATGGTATCGATGCAGATAAAATAAAAGGATTAATACCGATAAGCGGGCAGACAAATACGCATTACACCATCCGTAAAGAACGATATCTGCCAATCGATATTCCAATAATAGACAAGTATGCTCCTATCAACCATGCTAGGAAAGGAATTCCTCCTACTCTATTGATTACAGGTGATCGCAATCTTGAGATGACTGCCCGATACGAAGAAAATGCACATCTGGAGGCTATTCTTAAAGCAGTAGGGAATGACAATGTAAAACTCTATGAATTAGACGGATTCGATCACGGAAGTGTATGTGCGCCGGGATGTTTTTTAATGCTCGAATGGATAAAAAAATACAGTAAATAAGATAGAGCATTATTTTATTTATCTATATGGTAAACAGAAGATAATAAGTAAATAGTTACAGAAAGTGGCATTCAAAAACAAGGTAAAAAATGTCACCTTTGTAACTTTTTAACATTTTATTTATATAATAGATTGATTTATAATTGACAACAAATGTTAAATTATTAATTACATCAACCTCTAACCTATCTCTTGTTTGTTTATAACTTACTATAACAATAATGAAGAATATAAACTTTAATAGAAATCATGGCTAAAAAAGTAGCAGATCAGCTAGTCGAAACAATCGAAAAGGCTGGAATCAAACGTATTTATGCAGTAACAGGTGATAGTTTGAATGAGGTCAATGACTCGGTAAGGACACACAATACGATAAAGTGGGTACATGTCAGACACGAAGAAGCTGGAGCTTATGCAGCAATGGCTGAAGCCGAACTGAATGGTATTGCCTGCTGTGCCGGTAGTAGCGGTCCCGGGCACGTACATCTGATAAACGGATTATACGATGCTCACCGAAGCAATGCATCAGTATTGGCGATAGCTTCCACTTGTGCAACATCCGAATTCGGGATGTCTTATTTCCAAGAGACCAATACCCTGAAATTGTTTGACGATTGCAGCGGATATAACCAAGTTGCGACAACACCTGTCCAGTTTTCACGGATGCTGCAAGCAGCATTACAGCACACTGTTCATAAAAAGGAAGTAGCAGTCATAGGTTTACCCGGTGACATTGCAGCCGGACCAGCAGATGAAGGACCAACAACGCTGAATTTACTGCCATCGAGAGGTGTATATCGCCCGCAAGATTCGGAATTAGAAGCTTTGGCTGACTTAATCAATTCAACAGAAAAAATAACTATTTATTGTGGTATTGGATCAAAAGGCGCTCACGACCAGATCGTAAAATTAGCTTCACTGATAAAATCGCCTATTGGATATAGTTTCAGAGGTAAAATGGCTGTTCAGTACGATAATCCGTTTGAAGTGGGTATGACCGGCTTACTAGGTTTGCCCTCCGCTTATGCAGCTATGCATGACGCTGATTTGTTAATATTATTAGGTACTGATTTCCCTTATCAGAATTTCATGCCCGAGAAATGCAAAATCGTTCAGGTGGATGTTCGTCCCGAACGTATAGGACGACGTGCACAAGTCGATATGGCTCTGGGTGGCGATGTAAAAGACACATTGGATGCTTTACTCCCTTTGATTAATGAAAAATCGAACGATGACTTCCTGAAAACCCAACTCAAAGTATATGCGAAAGTAAAAGAGCATTTGGCAATGGCAGCCAATGCATCGGGTAGTGAAAATACAATCGCACCCGAATATCTGGCAACCGTGATTGATAAAATAGCCGATAAGGATGCCATTTTCACAGTCGATACAGGTATGTGTTGTGTATGGGGAGCCCGTTACCTGCAAGCTACCGGCGAACGTGAAATGTTAGGATCGTTTAACCATGGCTCTATGGCTAATGCCATGCCAATGGCTATCGGTGCAGCTTTTGCACGCCCCGATCAACAAGTTATCGCCTTTTGCGGCGATGGCGGTCTGTCTATGATGATGGGCGATTTAGCTACTATCGTCCAATATAAATTGCCGATTAAGCTTGTTGTTTTCGATAATAGGTCGTTAGGAATGGTGAAACTTGAAATGGAAGTTTCCGGATTACCAGACTGGCAAACGGATATGTTCAACCCCGATTTCTCGGCAATAGCTAGTGCAATGGGAATGCAATCGTTTAGAGTAAGCGACCCAAATAAAGTAGAAGAGATACTTAAAGAAGCTTTTGCTATACCCGGCCCTGTACTGGTTTCGGTACAAACGGACCCTAATGCTTTAGCTATGCCTCCTAAAATAGAATTCGATCAGATGAAAGGCTTTGCCAAATCGATGACCAAATTGATATTATCCGGACGAGTAGATGAAGTATGGGACACTGCAAAAAGTAACCTGAAACATTTGCGTGAAGTACTTTAATTCCAGAATGAAATAGGCAGAGAAACTTCTTCGGAAGCCCATCTGAAATAGTATAGCATATTTAATTAAATGCGAATCGGATATTTATCGATTCGCATTTTTTATTTATATAGGTTATAAGCAGCTCTACCGATTACTTATGCTTGTATTATATTACTTTTGCAGTCTCATTCCTCAATTTTCTTCAACACACTAAAAAGGCTTTAGGAAGAAAACGAATTCTACTAAATCTAACATCTGGAAAACTCATCATTTCTTAATAAGATTAATTAATGAATAAAAAAAGACTACCTAAGTAAGGGTATTTTCATTTTTATGCGATTATAATAATGAATGCTTTACTATTATAATATCTAAGCAATAAAAGTTAGAGCTATTTTTCTATGGATCATTTACTTATGAATAACACATTTGTATTAGTCAATAAACTGGCTTCAGAAGACTCTGAAGCTGCTTTAGGTTCTTTATATGAATTATATTTCGAACGCCTCGTCCGGTTTGTATATGTATATGTCCAATCTGAGAATAGTGCGGAAGAAGTTGTAGCAGATGTATTTATCTCAATCTGGTTAGGAAGAAAAGAGCTGGTCAATATAGAGAACTTCAATTCCTACATATTTACAATCGCCAGAAACAAAGCTATTAGCTATTTCAGAAAAGAAGAGAAACATTACAACATGCAGAAGCAATCGACAGTAGATATTTACAAGAATACAGAGACAACCCCCGAAGACGATTTCATATCCAAAGAACTTATAGAAAAATTTAACGAAGCTGTCAATTCCCTGCCAACGCAGTGCAAAACTGTATTTATATTAATAAGAGAAGACAAATTGAAATATAAAGATGTGGCGGTTGTCCTCAACATTTCTATAAAAACAGTTGAGGCTCATATGGCAAAGGCAACTAAAATATTAAGAAGATTATTAGAAGACAGAATATAATTTTTGATGACGGACTAAGGGTTTTTTATTCAGAATTACGACTAAAATATAACTATGGAAAATAATATTGACAATATAATAGCGAAAATACTGTCCGGTGAAGCCACCGATTCAGAAGCGATAGTATTTGATAAATGGATTGAATCCGATGAAATGAATTCTCATAAATTTTTAGAAATAAAAGCCTATTGGTGTTCTTCAATTAAGTTCAATCATTCTATTGATTTAAAAGATGCCCGTAATAAATTATTGGACAGAATACAACAATATGAAACAGTACGTCCTAATAATAGACGTAAATATATACGCATACTATCGGCTATTGCATCTGCCGCTGCTTGCCTGCTAGGGTTATTCTATGTAATGCAACAAGGTGAAGAGAAAGTAATATTTTATGAATTTAAGACAACCTCTAAGATCGATACCATCGTATTGCCCGATTTATCTAAGGTTATACTAAACAAACATAGCTGCTTAACCTATTCGAATATATTCAGTAAAGAGAACAGGATTGTACAATTAGATGGTGAAGCTCTATTCGATGTAAATAAAGATGAGGATATCCCATTTGTAATCGAACTGGAAGACAATACAAGTGTGACGGTTCTGGGTACAGTTTTCAGTATAAACTCATATACTCAAAACAATATTATTAATGTAAACCTGCTAAGTGGAAGCGTGAAATTCCAATCAGATAAGAATCAAATAACATTAAGCCCCAACCAAAAACTCCTGTATAACAAGGAAAATAAACAAGTGAAGGTGATTGAGTCCGACTCCAATCATATACTTTTTTGGTTAAACGGCATATACAAATATCAAACAATCTCTTTAGAAAAGCTCGTAACTATCTTATCAGAGATATATAATATAGAGATACAATTAAAAGATAGAGAACTAGCCAATACAATGGTATCGGGTGCATTCTACAATACCCAAACAATAGATGAGATCCTATCCGTTATTTCCCGAAGCTTACCTATAAAATGGAAATACAATAACAATAAAATAATTATTAATTAACGCATGAAATGCCTATGAAATAACACGACCATTCGCAACACGTAAAATAAGAATTATCTTATAAATCAACTTAAACTAATTAATCTATGACAAATACAATTAAGATTCTTTTCAAAAAGAAGGCTATTCTTTTTTTGATGTTGTTATGTTTTACCTCGGCACTCACTGCTGCACAGACAACAAAGCTATCTCTAAATGTAAAACAAACATCATTAAGAAATCTATTCACAACTATTGAATCCAAAACCGATTTGCTCTTTTTTTATATCGATGCCGATATTGCAAATCTGACTGTAGATATAAATACTAAAGATAAAGAGGTAAATGAAATCTTAGATTTGGCCCTATCCAATACAAACCTCAAATATAATATAGATGGGCGCAACGTAAATATTTACAAAGAACAATCACCACAACAAGCAAATACAAAGAGACGTATTACAGGTCGTGTTACCGATGTGAAGGGAGAGCCTCTAATCGGTGTTAGTGTTGTCGAGAGTGGTACAACCAATGGTACAATTACAGACATAGACGGTTTGTATGAATTGCAGGTTGAAACCCGAAATGCACAAATTGTACTATCGTATGTAGGATTTAGATCGGCGACAGTAAATATAGGGGGTTCTTCGGTATATGACGTAGCACTGCAAGAAGCAGTTAATGAGTTGGATGAGCTGGTAGTAGTTGGATATGGACAACAACGTAAAATAAGTTCGATAGGCTCTCAATCGACATTAAAGCAAATAGACCTTAAAACTCCTACAGCCAGTTTAACCACTGTCTTATCAGGAAGATTAGCGGGTGTAGTAGCAGTACAACGTACAGGCGAACCGGGAAGAGATGCTGCCGATATCTGGATTAGAGGGCTTAGCACTCCGAATGCCGCCAATCCACTAATTCTGGTAGATGGAGTGGAGCGCAGCTTTAACGATCTGGATCCCGAAGATGTTGAATCGGTAACAGTACTGAAAGATGCATCTGCTACAGCAGTATTTGGAGTAAGGGGAGCGAACGGAGTAATTGTAGTAAAGACAAAACCCGGTATAATAGGAAAACCGGTAGTAAGTATCGACTATTATGAAGGATTTACCCGTTTCACTAAATCGCCACAGGTAGCAGATGGGCTTGTCTATATGGATGTTGTAAATGAAGGACTACGAAATACAGGGAAAGCTCATAAATACGACGATCAGTATATCGCAAATACGGCATCGGGTGTAGATAAACTTTTATATCCGAATGTAGACTGGAAAAAAGAAGTATTCAACGATTGGGGACATGCCCGAAGGGTAAACGCCAATATAAGAGGAGGTAGCCCGATGGCTCAGTTCTATACATCGGTGAGTTACTATAATGAAAAAGGTACAATTAAAACCGATCCTCTCGAAGACTATAATTCAAAGACTGAATATACAAGGTACAATATCGTTGCAAACTTAAGTATGAAAATAACAGAGACTACAACAGTCGATGTCGGCACTCAAGGGTTCTTAGGTGACGGAAACAGCCCCGGAGAAGATAGCGGTACTATCTTCGGGTCGACAGTGGATGTTAATCCTGTTATTTTCCCGAAAATGTTCGTAATCAATGGTAAAAATTACGTTCCGGGACTTCACTCGCAAGGAGCAGACCGTAATCCTTATGCAGATGCTACAATGCGCGGTTACCGAAACAAAATGGACAATAAAGTTCAGTCAAATATAAAAGTTACCCAAGACCTAAGTATCATAACCGAAGGGCTTAAGGCGGTCGCCTTGTTTGCTTACGATGTATCGAATAGCCGCGATGCATGGTTTAGAAAAAGAGAAAACACCTATTATTTTGCTGACAGAAATAATCCTTACGATGCCGATGGCAATCCGATTCTGACAAGGACATGGGATAATGGAAGCTCAGTATTAGGATTTGATGGTAGCGACGATCGAAAACTTACCGGTGAGAGAAAGGATAACTTCGAAGTATCATTAGTGTACGATAAAGCAATCAAAAATCACAGATTCGGTGCTATGGCTATCTATACACAACAAAACAGAATAGATAACAGTGCCCGTAATGCAATAGACTATCTTCCATATAGAATACAGGGTATTGCCAGTAGAGTAACTTACTCATGGAACGATCGTTATTTCGGAGAGTTTAATATCGGATACAATGGAGGCGAAAACTTCCCTAAAGATAGAAGATACGGAACATTCCCCGCTTTTGGTGTGGGTTGGGTAGCTTCTAATGAACCTTTCTGGAAACCTTTAAGCGATATTATTCCTTTCTTTAAAGTTCGTTACACAAATGGAAAAGTCGGTAATAGCAATGTCAGAGACCGTCGCTTTATGTATATGGAACAGTATGAATGGAATGGCGATTGGGGTTATGGCTATGGCGGTAATGGTCGTAAAGATGGAGTTAAGGTTAAGAATCCGGCAACCTCACTGGGTTGGGAAGTTGCACATAAGCAGGATTTAGGTTTCGACATACAGCTATTCAAAAGTAGCCTATCTATATCCATCGATCTATTCAAAGAAAGAAGAACGAATATATTGCTCAACAGAGACAATTCTCTCCCTGGTTTTGCCGGATTTCAGGAAACTCCTTACGGCAATGTCGGAGAAACTAAGACACTGGGCTATGATGCCAATTTTGAATACAACAAAAAAATAAACAAAGATTGGAATATATCGGTGAGAGGAAATATAACTTATGCTGATCCGACATGGGTAGATAACGATATACCAGATAAAAGCTTTTCATGGAGAAACAGAAAAGGATCGAGCCTCGTTTCTATCGAAGGTTTCACAGCCGACAGATTATACACACAAGCAGATATAGATTTGATAAACCAATGGATTGCAAATCCCGGCGGAATGGAGCAACCGTTCCCCACACCTTACAAGGTAGGTTTGAGCCAAGTGCGAGCAGGAGATATTAAATATAAAGACCTCGATGGTGACGGTAAAATAAACGATAATGATATCTCTTGGTTAGGACAAGGAGATATCCCTAAACTTAACTATGGTTTTGGTTTCAATGTAGATTATAAAGCAGTATCGTTTGGCGTATTATTTCAAGGAACAGCTAAAGCAAATCGCTTTGTGAATGGTATAGTAAAACCACTGAACGGATCGGGAACAGCAAATGTATACAGTAATATTTATGACCGATGGACCGAAGAGAATCAAAGTCAGGACGTTTTCTATCCCCGATTAGCTTTCGGAGGTGATGAGCCCGGTAACCAGAATAACTTTGAGAATAGCACATGGTGGCTCAAAGATATGAGTTTTTTGAGGCTCAAAACATTACAATTAGCATACCGATTACCCGAATCGTGGACCCGGAAGGCAAACCTAAAGAATGCAAGTATATATATGATGGGGATGAACATTTTCACTCTATCCAAATGGAAACTTTGGGATCCTGAATTAAACACTGACAGCGGAAATAGATATCCTAATACAACAACAGTAACTCTAGGAATTAACTTTAGTTTCTAAAAATAATAATTATGAAAAAAACATTAACAATATTCTTAATAGGAATCGTGTTGCTACTCGGATCAAATTCGTGCAACGATTATCTTGATCAGGTACCAAATGATCTCCTCACTCTCGATAAAGTTTTTGAAACACGAGAAACCACTTTGAGATACTTAAATACAGCATATACATTCATGCCGGACGAGTTTCAACAGCGGGATGTTGCCCGCGGAAACGGACAAGGTACATCCGGAGCTTGGACAGCAGGCTCAGATGAAGCAGAATATGTATGGGATGGCAATGGTGCCAATACTATTAATAACGGATCCCTGACGCCTTCTACAGGTTTTGTTTGGGACTATTGGAGTAGATATTATAAAGGAATACGTGTAGCTACGCTATTTATCGAAAATGCTCATCTATGTGAAGTTCTATCGGCAGGCGATCTTGAACAATGGACTGCTGAAGCGAGAGCTGTAAGAGCCATTTATTATTATTATTTGTTTAGACTATATGGCCCTGTACCTATTATAAACACACCATTGTCGGAACAGGCTAGTAGTGCTGATCTACAAATCCCTCGAAACAGTGTAGAAGAAGTAGCAAATTATATTCTCTCCGAATTGCAGACAGCCATGGATAATGGTCTTATTGACAATATTAAGACAAGCTCTAACGTAAGTGTAACTGAAAAAGGTCTTGGCCATATAGATCAGGCTATAGCCAAAGCATTTAAAATTCAAACCAGAATGCTGGCAGCAAGTCATTTATTTAATGGGAGCAACGAATATTATTCATCGATGGCAAATCCCGATGGTAAAAAACTATTTCCAAATTATAGCGAAGGTGAGAAAAAGCAACTATGGGCTGCAGCGGCTAAAGAAGCCGAAGAGTTTTTAACAAAATATGATGGTCAAAACTATGGACTGACAAAAGTATATACAGACGGCGCTTTAGACCCCTATTTATCATATCGTGAAGCTGTAAGAGGAAATAAAAACGACCTTACTAATTTTGATTCGAGGTCATCTTCCAGAGAAATGATATTCTTCAGACAAGAATGTAACGCCAGTACTATGCAATACGACAGAACCCCTAAACACTTTGGCTACCCGGGTAACTATACAGCATCGGGCGGTTGTGGCGCTGTACAAGAAATAGTAGATGCTTATGCTATGGCTAATGGAATAAAGCCTATTACCGGATACCAATCTGATTATAAAACTCCCATTATCAATCCGGCTTCAGGATATGTTGACAATGGATTCACTACGGAAGATTATTTAGACCCTGTTACAGGTCGTATTTTCGCTCCTAAGGGAGTTCTTAAAGCATGGGCAAACAGAGAACCACGCTTCTATGCCGATATTACATTTTCAGGACAAAAATGGTTGTATGATGGAGAAGGCGATGTATATTCATACTTCAACTTTACAGGTAACTCGGGAAAAGGAATCGGCAATTCGAACGACTATTCGAAAACAGGATATGTAGTCCGCAAAACCGCACCTCTCGGCCCTTGGGGTAATGGCGACAGAATTTGTATTTTGCTTCGTTTAGCCCAGATTTATTTAGATTATGCAGAGGCCCTGAACGAGAGTGAACCTTCGAATCCTAATATTTTGAAATACGTGAATTATATTCGTGAGAGAGCCGGAGTTCCTCAATATGGAACAGGATCGAATGCTCTGCCTATTCCATCTGATATGCGTCAGGCAATAAGAGATGAACGCCGTGTTGAACTAGCATTCGAGTGTGCCCGATATTTTGATGTCAGAAGATGGGGTATCGCAGAAGAAACGCAGAACAGACCGATACATGGTATGAATATAGCCAAAGACGGGGATGAGTTTTACGAAAGGACTGTAGTTGAAAACCGAATATTTCAAAAGAAACATTACTTTTTCCCTATTCCCGAGAAAGATATAAATATAAATAGAGCACTTACTCAGAATATGGGCTGGTAATTGATTTTTTTATATTACAATTGTAATAAATAGGGGTATTCTTCCTGCCCCTATTTATTGATAAACATATAAACTATTCGCTATGATAAAAAAAATATTCTTTTTAATACTATTTGTACCATCAATCATAAACTGTTCTGGTTCGAATGACAACAATGTTGATATACCTGTACCTAACCAACCAGCAGAGTTTACCACCAAGGATGCAACTGAAGCCATAGACGCTTTCAATCTAAACTTCTACAACAAAGATATGCAGTTGTATTACACTACCAGCGACAAGCGAGGTGTTGCAGCAATCTGGACGCAAGCCATCTACTGGGATATGGTAATGAACGCTTACAAGAGGACTAAAGATGAAAAATACCTCAAATTGATTGATGATATTTATCAGGGAGGATATAACAAATATGACAAATACAACTGGAACAACGATGTCGAATGGTTTATCTACGATGATATTATGTGGTGGGTTATATCGCTGGCCAGAGCTTATGAAATAACAAAAGACCAGAAATATTTAGACCTTTCAATTTCGGGATTCAAACGTGTATGGGAAGGTAGCCCGGTAGTTGGAGATACCGGTTCTTACGATCCTGTCAATGGAGGAATGTATTGGGGATGGAAAGACGACCAGAGAGGTAAAACAGCATGCATAAACTATCCTACGGTAGTAGCTGCCATGACACTTTATAATATAACTAAAGAACCTTCATATCTTGATAAGGCAAAGGAAATATTCAGTTGGTCTCAGGATAAACTGTTCGATGCAAAAGACGGTAAAGTAGGTGATCATAAATATAAAGAAGAACCAACTAACTGGACAACACAAGTGTATAATCAGGCGACATGTATCGGGGCAGCTGTAATGCTGTATAAAGAAACAGGTGATAAAACATATCTGAATGACGCTATTCTGGCTACAGATTATACTAAAAACGTAATGTCGGGTAAAGATGGCATACTTCCATTTAAAACAGGGATAGAGCAAGGAATCTACACTGCTATATTTGCGCAATATGTAATCAGGCTTATAGAGGATTGTAACCAACCACAATATAATGAATGGTTGCGCTACAATATAAACAAAGGATGGGCAAACAAGGATAAAAGGAATCTAACGTATAAGAATTTCAATGTGCCTTGCCCTACGGGCATGCTGGAAGTTTATGACGCAAGTGGATGTCCGGCATTAATGCAAGTTATTTCTCCGAAATAAGACAATATAAAATGCATTTCTCTATGTTTTAATTAGTTCTTAACAATTATTTTTCAAAACGTGTCACATAAAAATGGCACGTTTTTTTGTATGGTTTCCTCTTATTCTTTCAATTCCCTATAATAAGGGAAGTCATCGATAATGAACCCGCTATAACTCTATCGTTAAACAATTTCACCTCATCATTTTCAGTTTGCAAAGCTAATGCATATAAGAGCGGAATATAATGTTCTTCGCTAGGTATAGCTAAAAGTGCTGATTTAGAAAGTTTATGATATTCTATTAGTGATTTATGATCACCTGCTAAAATCTTCTCCTTAAATAGTTGATTCAATTCCATCGCCCAATCATAACCGTATTCGGCATTGAAACCAGCTTCCCCAATACGCAGCATACGCAAATTATGAACCATATTACCACTCCCTATTATTAGAACTCCCTTTTGACGAAGAAATCGCAATTCCTTTGCTAGATCATATTGATATTGAAGTCCCTTTGTAAAGTCGATACTCAATTCAACCACAGGAATATCCGCTTCGGGGTACATGTGTTTAAGAAAGCTCCAACTTCCATGATCTAATCCCCAGTCATAATCATCCCCTATCTCTATATCTTTTACCTCACGGCGTATTGTTTCACCCAGAAGAGGTAATCCTTCAGCCGGATATTGCTGCGCATAGAGTTCCTGTGGAAATCCACCGAAATCGTGAATTGTCTTTGGCTTTTCCATTGCTGTAACAAAAGTTCCGCCTGTCTCCCAATGAGCTGAAATACAAAGTATAGCTTTGGGACGAGGCAATTCTTTCCCGAGACGGATCCATTCATCTGTAAACAGATTGTTTTCAATTGCATTCATCGGAGAGCCATGTCCTACAAATAGAACAGGCATAGAATGTGTATTCTCCAAAGGGAGTATTTGTTGAAAATCAATCATTTCAGTTATATATTAATTAGAATAATTCTGTGAATATTTAAGTACTAACAAAGATACGATATTCTTGTTTTTCACTTTTGGGTTTTTGATAAAATATTTTTATATCTCATCTCCACTTGTTAAAAGAAAGACAACCATGAACATATAACTAATTCTATATGTTTAATATACAAAGAGGACAAAAAGAAGTTTAGTTTTATTAGTAATTTTCAATAAAATAAAATCATACATTAAACCAGAACTATAAGATTCAGGTTATTGGAATTTTATTTAATTCCTCTTCATAATTACAAATCCACAAGTAATCATTAAAAATAAAAAAGCATGAGTGATAGATTCTTACTAAGATATTTGAGATATAGTATCCACAAGTCTATATCCCATTTTATTATGAACTTGAAAAATATAAATTCAGAAAGATTATCTGTAGAAGATAGAAAGAATAAACTCCCTGTCTGATTACAGCGTTTCCGTCAAATACAATAGCTAGTTTATCAAATGAGTTGTATAATAAAATAAGCGAGGCTGTCCATATCAACTGGACAGCCTCGCTTTTATATAAAGTAATCAGATTTTATTTACTTTCCTTGTTCTTGTTTCTTTTTCAACATTGTCCATGCAACAGGAGTTGCAATGAATACTGACGAATAAGTACCGATAAAGATACCGATAAAGATAGCAAACGTAAAGCTACGAATAGTATCACCACCCAGTAAGAATATACAGAATACTACCAATAACGAACTTAATGATGTATTCACTGTACGTCCTAATGTAGAGTTCAATGCCTCGTTAATAGATTCAGTAACATCACGTTTCGGATATAGATGTCTCAATTCACGAATACGGTCAAAAATAACAACCTTATCATTAATTGAATAACCAACCACCGTCAATATTGCCGCTATAAATGCCTGGTCGATTTCCATCGAGAATGGCATAAACTTGTACATCAACGAATACAAGAAGATTACAATAGCAGCATCATGTGCTACAGCTACAAATGTACCTACAGAGAAGGCTACATCGCGGAAACGAAGCAGGATATAGAGAGCCATACAGATAACGGCTACAACTACAGCTACGCTGGCAGCAGTCTTCAAGTCGTCTGCGACACTTGGTCCTACACGTTGTGAACTTTGAATATAATTATCAATTGTAGTATTCGGAGCTAAATCATTCTTCAATGCACTTGTCATCTTAGCTCTGATTTCAGTCTCTACCGAATCACCAGGAACATCAATTTTATAGTTTGTTGTAATACGTACCTGACTCGATGTTGAAGCCTGGCTAGCTGATCCACTTGTCAATACACGAACTGTTGATCCTTCAAATTCCGGAATCAAAGCCTTTTCTACATCATTGGCATTCACATTCGTGTCGAAACGTACTAAATAATTACGTCCACCTGTGAAGTCAATACCTTTGTTCAAACCATTATAGAATAAAGACCCGATACCCGCTACAACGATAATACCCGATATAATATATGCTTTCTTTGTCATACCCAAGAAATTAATCTTAGTATTTACAAATAGGTTTTTAGTAATCGGAGTAGTAAATGTCATATTACGAAGTTTGCCTTTCGATAACATATAATCGTAGAACATACGAGTCATAAATACAGCAGTAAAGAACGATGCTATAATACCGATAATTAATGTAGTAGCAAATCCTTGTACAGCACCTGTACCAAAGTATATAAGGATAACACCTGTTATGATTTGCGAAACATTGGCATCAAAAATAGCTGAAAAAGCATTTTTATAACCATCCATCAATGCTACCCGAACATTTTTGCCGGCTCTTAACTCTTCTTTCGTACGCTCATAGATAAGTACGTTAGCGTCGACTGCCATAGCCAGTGTAAGTACAAGTCCCGTTATTCCAGGCAATGTCATCACAGCACCGAATGATGCCAGAATACCCATCGTAAAGAATAAATTAAGAATCAATGCCGTATTAGCAACTAATCCCGGTATAAGACCATAAGCTAAACACATGTATGCCATAAGCAATACCAGTGCCAATACAAATGATATGATACCCGCATCAATAGCTTCTTCTCCAAGAGAAGGTCCTACTATATCTTCTTGAACGATATGAACTCCGGCTTTCATTTTACCCGATTTCAAAACGTTCTCTAAGTCTTTCGCATCCTCAACAGTAAAATTACCCGTAATCTGAGAGCGTCCATCTTCTATCTTAACACCTACATTAGGTGCGGAATATACATGTCCGTCCAGTACAATAGCAATACTCTTGCCTATTTCAGCACCTGTGATTGCAGCCCAACGTTGAGCACCCTGAGAGTTCATTTGCATGCTAACTTCCCAAGCAGATCCTTTTTGTGATTGGTCAGCTTTAGCCGAAACGACAGAACTACCATCCAGAGCAGCTTCGTTTTTAACACCTCCGCGAAGTGCATATAGGTAAAACTGAGTTTCTTTCAAATCCTCTGCTTTGAAACCCCAAGCAAACTTTAAATCAGGTTTACCTGTTTCATTTCTGAATCTATATAGGATGTCATTAATTGCTGCTGTATCACTTTTGTGAGCCACACCAACTACAGGACCTCCGTTAAAAGTGATCAGGTAGTCTTTTAAAGGTTTAGTAAATCCTAGTTTAACAGGAGCAGCTAAAGAATCTGTTGCTGCTAGAGAGTCAACTGTAGCATTTAAAGCCAGAGCGTTTCTCGACGCCATATCCAAGGCATTTAAATCTCCTTGTATTTCTGTTGCACTATATGTTTTCCAGAACTCAAGATTTGCACTACCTTGTAATAGTTTCCTTACACGGTCCGGTTCTTTAATCCCCGGTAGCTCAATCATAATACGTTCTGCACGATCTAATTTCTGTATATTAGGTGCTACCACCCCGAAACGGTCGATACGTGTACGAAGTACATTAAATGAGTTATCGGCTACACTTTGAAGCTCTTCTCTAAGTACAGCAATAACATGCTTATCATCATCTGTAGCTGTAACTCTATCGATAAGTTTCGTACTGAAAATACCAGCAAGTTTATTGTTGCCATTTGCTTTTGTAAACTTATCTACAAATATTGAGATATAATCTTTGTTACTGCCTGTACGGTTTTCTTCAGAAGCTTCATTCAAAGCTGTAATGAAAGCCTGATTATCGACATCACCTAGTGAACGAAGTACTGCTGCTGCATCTACCTCGACAATAACACTCATACCACCTTTAAGGTCTAGTCCTAAACCAATCTCTCTTTCGCGGCATTCTTTAAGAGAATAACCAACTGAATCTGTGAAATTGAACCATACTTTCTCGGTAGACATTGAGTCTAAATAATAACTATACTGCTTGTTATACAATTCATTGTACAGATCAGTATCGCCATTTGCTTTTTCTGTGGCATACGCTGCTGCATATGCTTCTGCTTTTTTGTCATAACTTCTTGTTACAAAAGAAAACGACAAATAGAAGCAGCAAACCAATGTCAACAGAATGGCAAATGTCATTACAAAGCCTTTGTTTTGCATCTTAGAATTTACTTTTTGTTATTTAAATATTTATTACTATTCCACTATAAATGAGTCCTGTATAATAGTGCTTTCCAATGGTTGAGAATCTTAATTCCGCATAAATCATAGACATACACACAGTTTCAGGCGTGCAAATATAATCTTTTATTCTTTACAAATCATAATAAAACGAAAAGAAGTTTTAAATGTAAGCAGGCTTTTTAACAAGTAATAGCTGGTACTTAAACATAGTGTTATCTACAGAATAATCAGACCATTTTGCCGATTTATCAATTTAAACTTAAATACTACGCCAAGTTAAGCTAAAACGATTTTCGCGTCAGGAGTCATTGTTGTGAGAAAATAATATATATTTTTGCATCTTACGATTTCACATAGGCTTTATAATGAAAAAAAACCATAGAATAAGAACAACAATATATTTATCAGCACTATTCATCATTTTCTTTTTTAGCTACTCTACCAATTTTTTAGGTATAGCAGCCAAATACTACACCACATTCGACCGATCGGACGAAATGTTTGTTATTGGCAGATTAGATGCAGCTACATATCAGGGAATATTAAGCTACGGTGGCTTGCCGGGATCTGCTCATCCCACTCGCGATAGTATCGCTAAGATGAACTATGACTATATGAAGGAAGTAAACGAAAAATACGATTACTACCTGACCGATCGAAAAATGCCCGGAGATAAATTTGCTGCATATTATAGCCAAAGTGGAGGACAAGGCTTGTCTTATAGTGTACTGCAAAAGATACTACCTTTCAAAAATGAGGTTAAAATAAGAATATATAGAGCTATCAATATATGCCTTTTAGCATTCTGCTTTATCTTATTTTTGGGATGGTGCTATCGTAATTATGGATTACTAAGCAGCTTTATTACTTTCCTCTTATTACTGTTTTCGCCAATCATTCATAACTTCGCTTTTAGTTTATGGTGGACTTTATGGAGCTATTATATACCTTTTCTTACAATGCTCCTGATTCTCGAACGAAATAATAAAAGCCCGGGAAGATATTCGGAAAATAAAACTCTCGCATTTTTATTTATTTCCGTCTTTGCAAAATGCTTCTTTACTGGTTTTGAATACATAACGCCTACATTGGCTGCTATACTATGCCCTATTATATATTATCATATTTTAGAGAAAAAAAAGATAAAGACTACTTTTATATTCATTTGCAAAACGATAATCTGCTCTGTCACGGCTCTTTTAGCAGAAGTATTTTTGCTAATAAATCAGATAAAATCAATTGAAGGTTCTTATGCTAAAGGTATTGAATATTTAATACATGCATTTACGAGAAGATCATCATTAGATGTAGACGAATTTCCCCCAACAATACAAGAGATTCTAAATGAACATTTATTTGGTATAGATCTTGTTATATGGGGTCATAGCGTTTACAATATCACATTAACTCTTTTCACAACTATCCTTATTGTGCTTATTATGTGCATCTCGCTTTATTTCCTTTCTAAGAAAATAGACACGACCAATAAGAGTAAGAGTAAAGCACTATTGGTCACCACCCTACTATCATCTTTAGCTCCAATTTCCTGGATTGTAATCTTCACCGAGCATGTATCAAAACATAGCCTTGACAGAATCATCTGGTATATGCCATTTTTACTTTATGGCTTTTTGGTAATAGGTGTCTGCTTATCGATTATTCTATCAAGATTAAGAAGAAGAAAAAATATTTAAACATACTCGATACAAGAAAAGCCTGCTTAAGTAATATTTAAACAGGCTTCTTTGTATCTATCAACGAGCAAAATTTACGATCGTCTGATCTCTGCCCGCTTTATTTTACCACTTATAGTTTTAGGTAATTCATCTACAAATTCTATTATACGTGGGTATTTATAAGGAGCTGTTACTTTCTTAACATGTTCTTGTATTTCTCTTACAAGATTCTCCCCCGCTTTATCTTTATAGTTTTTAGCTAGAACGATAGTTGCTTTCACCAACTGACCCCTTATTTCGTCGGGAACACCGGTTATAGCACATTCTACAACAGCCGGATGTGTCATCAAAGCACTTTCCACCTCAAATGGTCCGATACGATAACCCGAACTCTTAATCACATCATCCATACGACCAACGAACCAGTAGAAACCATCTTCGTCTCGCCATGCTACATCTCCCGTATGATACACATCATCCGAATACACCTGATTAGTAAGAGCTTCATCACGATAATAACCTTTGAAAAGACCTAAAGGTCTCCACTTATCTGTTTTAATGACAACCTCTCCTATTTCACCATCTTCTGCCGAACGACCATCAGCGTGAATTAAATCCATATCATAAGCAGGATTAGGTACACCCATAGCTCCCGGCTTAGGTTCCATCCAAGGAAAAGTTATAATAGTAGGCGTAGTCTCTGTCTGCCCGAAAGCCTCCATCATTTTAATGCCCGTACCTTGATAAAAAGCTTCAAACACCGATGGATTCAATGCTTCACCCGCAGTAGTACAATATTTGAGTGATGATAAATCGAATTTTGACAAATCCTCACGTATCATAAACCGATACACCGTAGGAGGTGCACAAAATGAAGTTATCTTATATTGTTCGATAAGACGGAGCATAGATTCAGGATTGAATTTTTCATGATCGTATACAAAAATACATGCTCCGGCAATCCATTGTCCGTATAATTTCCCCCAAACAGCTTTAGCCCATCCTGTATCAGCTACAGTAAGATGCAAACTATCCTCGTTCAGGTTATGCCAGTATTTGGCGGTAACTATATGCCCCAAAGGATATGTGAAATCATGAACTACCATCTTCGGCTCACCTGTAGTACCGGAAGTAAAATATAATAACGAAATATCGTCATTCACATTCACCTGTTCAGGTTTAACAAACGGTTTGGCAAAACGAAGCCCTTTATGAAAGTCGTCCCATCCTTCAGAAATACGATCTCCACAGACTATGCGATGTTTAATTGTTGGCGATTCGGCCATAGCCTCATTAACGTGTTCAATCACAACACCATCGTCCGTACTCACTATTGCCTTTATACCTGCGGCATTATTGCGATATACTATATCTTTTTTAGTCAGCAAATGGGTAGCCGGAATTGCAATAGCACCAATCTTGTGTAAACCTATTATAGCAAACCAAAATTCGTATCTACGCTTCAAAACCAGCATCACCATATCTCCGCGACCGATACCGAGCGATTGGAAATAAGATGCAGCCCTATCACTCTGATCTTTAATATGAGCAAATGTAAAATCGACATGCTCACCCTTATCGTTTACCCAACAAATGGCTTTTTTATCGGGATGGGTTTTCGCCCATTCATCGACAACATCGTATCCGAAATTGAAATTATCGGGAATATGAACATGATAGTTATTTTTGAAATCGTCAGTCGATGTAAAAGTTGTTTGTTTTAAGAATTTTTCTAACATTATATTCTAGTATTTATAAAACAAATCAGTTGTACTATATTTATAAAATTACAAAACAACAGCTATAAAGCGTACTGTTGTTCCATCTAATGCCTTCATGCCATGAGGCAGACTAGAATCGAAATAAACACTATCTCCTGTCTCCAGAATAAGTTGTTTCCCATTTATTTCTAACATCATACGCCCTTCGAGAACTAAATTAAACTCCTGACCTGCATGCGAACTATGATGGACTTCAACCGCTTCGCTTTTAGGCTCCACCGTTACTTCAAACACTTCTGCCTTACGGTTATTAAATCCTCCGGCCAATGTCTGATATTGGTAGTCCTCTACCCTTTTAACTGCCAGCCCTTTTCCTTTTCGCGTAAGGAAATAACTGCTCATTCGAGGCTCATCGGCAAACATCAAAACAGAAACATCGACATTATACTTTGTCGATATCCCTTTAAGCACACTAATCGTTAAATCTTTTTCGCCCGATTCGTATTTTTTGTATTCCTCCAAAGGAATATTACACGATGAAGCGAAATCTTCGGCAGACAGATCTAGGGCTTCACGTAAGCCTGCTAATCGCTGACCTATTTGTCTAATTTCATCACTCATGTTTTATTTTAGTATTATCAGTTAATAATTCCAATAACGTTTTTGGTATAGGACTTTTAAATTCAAGCATTTCTCCTGTTACAGGATGCTTAATAGCCATATCCTGAGCATGAAGTGCTATCCGCTTGATAGGTTTATTTGCAGCACCATATTTTTTATCCCCTACTACAGGGTGCCCCAATTGTTGCATTTGGGCACGAAGTTGGTTTTTACGACGGGTTTCGAGATTAAAATTGACTAACGAGTAACGACCACCAACTTTCACCGTTTTATAATGAGTCACAGACTTTAATCCGCCATTATCGAACGAAGTAGAAAATACCTGATAGTTCTTGTTCTCGGTAAGCCAAGACACAATTGTACCGTTCTTAGGATTAACTTCACCTTCTACCACAGCTGTATAGGTATAAACAGGCACGAATTTATCCCAGTTTTTCTGAAACTGGCTTTGTATATCCTGATCTTTAGAAAAAGCCATCAGACCTGACGCTTCCCTATCGAGGCGATGAAGTACATATACACGCGATTGCTTATTCTGCTTTTTCACATATTCGTTCAATATACCAAAAGCGGTACGTAATTTCTCCCTTTCGGTAGATACCGATAGAAGGCCGACTTCTTTGTCGACAATAACTATATAATCGTCTTCGTAAACAATTTTAAGACCTTTGAGCCTTTTCTCCTTACGACTCTGATCGTATTTCATTATAGCCACCATATCACCCTCTTTCAACTCAAAGTCGAATTGAGTAATCAATTTACCATTTATCCTTATTTGTTTGTGAGCTAGTAGCGATTTTGCAGCAGTACGACTTTTACGAACATTCTTATTTACAAGAAACTCTAGTAACTGACTTGGTTCTGACACTTTTATTTCCTGTAAGGCTTTATCTCTGGAGTTAGTTCTCATTCTATTTTTTGCATAAATTATAGCAACAAAGATAAGTGTTTTTAAATTATTACCGATATTATATTTTCTTTAATAATCGTATGATTGGCAAGAATAAGACGTTTCTGAGCTATTCTATTCCAGCGAATGAAATTCTGCCGAATAATTGCTTCCTTAAATAATTACAGCCAACAGATCAGTTAAACATAAGTTAATTTATTATCAACTTCTTGCCATTTGTTTACACTGCGTACTTGGGAAGAAAAACTTCATTCTCTAATATTATCTATATTATCATTTTTTTACTAATTTTGCAGCCGGTTTTAGTATTGTAAACTAATTTGACACTACACATTTATTTTAAATAAGTTTACAGTGAAATACTTAAAAATAAGATCAAGAGGTCTATGACCTTAAACACTTATAATTAATAATTTAGACTATATAAAATGAAAGCATTTGTATTTCCAGGTCAGGGAGCTCAATTTGTAGGAATGGGCAAAGATTTGTACGAAACATCTCCTCTTGCTAAAGAAATGTTTGAAAAAGCAAACGAAATTCTTGGTTTTCGTATCACAGATCTAATGTTTGAAGGAACAGACGAAGATCTTCGCCAAACAAAAGTAACTCAACCTGCTATATTTCTTCATTCGGTAATATTAGCAAAAACTATGGGAGCAGATTTCCAGCCAAATATGGTTGCAGGCCATTCCCTTGGTGAGTTTTCGGCATTGGTAGCTGCTAACGCACTATCATTCGAAGATGGATTAAAACTTGTTTACAAACGTGCTCTTGCTATGCAAAAAGCATGTGAAATGAACCCATCTACAATGGCTGCCGTACTTGCTTTAGCTGATGAGAAAGTAGAAGAAATATGTGCTTCTATTACCGACGAGGTAGTAGTACCGGCAAACTACAACTGCCCTGGACAAATTGTAATTTCGGGCTCGGATAAAGGTATCGACAAAGCATGTGAACTATTACTTGCTGCGGGAGCTAAACGTGCCTTGAAACTTAAAGTAGGTGGTGCATTCCATTCACCATTAATGGAACCGGCTAAAGTAGAATTATCGGAAGCGATCAACTCGACCGAATTTGCTACTCCGATATGTCCTGTTTATCAGAATGTAAGCACTATAGCAGAAACAGACCCTACAACTATAAAAGCAAACTTGATTGCTCAATTAACTGCTCCTGTAAAATGGACTCAATCGGTTGAACATATGGTGGCAGACGGTGCAACAGAATTTATAGAACTCGGACCCGGTAGTGTATTGCAAGGCTTGGTTAAGAAAATAGCTAAAGACATTGTAACTAGCGGGAAACAATAAGAAATTATAATTTTCAGATTTAAGGATAAGTTGAAAATTAATGACATCATTTATTTTCAACTTATTTTATATATAATATAAAAACTCTGTATTATGGCATTTTTTTCAGGAAATAAGCAAGCAGACGATCAAGATGAAACTGCTAAAAACATATTTATGTTTGAGCTAGTTCAAAAAAACATTCTTGTAACAGGAGCCAACGGTCAGCTAGGTAGTGAAATCAGACGAATTGCCGATAATCACGAAGACAATTTTCGTTTCTTTTTTACAGATGTAGATACACTGGACATCACCGATCTGAAAGCTATTGATACTTTCATCAAAGAAAACAAGATCAAATATATCATTAATTGTGCTGCCTATACTGCTGTTGATAAAGCAGAAGATGATGCTGAATTATGTTATAAGATCAACAGAGATGCGGTAATTAATCTAGGAATTGCAGCGACAAACAATGCAGCAAAAATAATCCATGTGTCTACCGATTATGTGTTTGACGGCACAAATACGAGACCGTATATCGAAACAGATGCGGTCAATCCTAAATCGGTATATGGCAAATCAAAACAAGAAGCAGAAAGTCGTCTGATGAATGCATGTGCGGATTCAATCATCATCCGTACAGCATGGCTATACTCTATCTTTGGAAACAACTTTGTGAAAACAATGATAAAGCTAGGTCAAGAAAGGGATACGCTTAATGTTGTTGCCGATCAGACCGGTACTCCTACAAATGCTGCCGACTTAGCAAAAGCTATTATCAAAATATTGGATCATAGCGAAGCATACGATTTTAAAGCCGGTATATATCATTACTCAAATGAAGGAATTACCACTTGGTATGATTTTACTCTAGCAATACACAAAGATGCAGGTATCACAACTTGTAAAGTAAGTCCGATCACTACCGACCAATACCCTACCAAGGCTGCTCGTCCGCAATACAGCGTGCTAGATAAAACTAAAATAAAGACGACATTCGGTATTACTATCCCAAATTGGGAAGAAAGTTTAAACATTTGTGTTAGAGAACTGTTATCTTAATATACAGATAAACTTTATAATAAATATACTATCTAAATCTTAAAATGAAAAAGATTTATTTTTCAGCTATACTCATTTCAATTTTGACGATCTCTTGCCAAACTAAATCAGGGGATAAAAATACGGCGGAAGAGCTCCATGTAGAATTAAACGAAGATAAGTTAAATGTCAAACCCGACAGTCCAAATTTTAAGGAACCGCCACATTTAAGCATAGCGCAGTACGACAGTCTCCAGATAAATAAGATAAAGGATCTTAAGGATTATGATATCAGCTATCTGTCAATGGGAAGGACTTTACTTTCGAATGAAAATGGTAAGATCATTACTATTCAAGTTATTACCGATGGTGAAATAACCGAATATCTGTTGAGTTATGATAGAAATGGCAATCTGGTAGATAATCTTATTGTTGCATATGAAGATATGGTTGAATATTACAGCCAAATTACATCGCAAATCAATTCAAATAAAGTAATAATACAAACAGTCAATTTTAGCTATGAAAACTTGAAAGGAGAAGAAGTAGAATTTTCTGACACTTCAACCATTAGCTACTCGATAAGCCCTGAATTAAAATTCATAGCTGACTAGTTGTTAAAAAAAATACAAACTTAAAGTATTAAGTAAAGGCATCTATTGTAATTACAGTAGATGCTTTTCCTTTTTTTATTATCTTTGTACTATACATAAAAATAGTAATGAGCGAATTAGAAAAGGAAATACATAAAAGACGCACTTTTGCGATCATTAGCCATCCCGATGCGGGTAAAACGACACTCACCGAAAAGCTATTGTTATTTGGTGGAGCTATACACGTAGCAGGTGCCGTAAAATCAAATAAAATAAAGAAGACAGCGACATCCGACTGGATGGAAATTGAGAAACAACGTGGTATCTCTGTTGCGACTTCCGTTATGGGATTCGAATACGATGGATATAAGATAAATATACTCGATACACCCGGTCACCAAGACTTTGCTGAAGATACATATAGAACCCTTACTGCTGTGGATAGCGTTATAATAGCTGTTGACTCGGCAAAAGGAGTGGAAGCGCAAACCCGCAAACTAATGGAAGTTTGCCGTATGCGTAACACCCCGGTGATGATATTCATCAACAAGATGGACAGAGAGGGTAAAGACCCTTTCGAATTACTCGATGAACTGGAAGAGGAACTAAAAATAAATGTGCGTCCTCTTAGTTGGCCCATAGATAGTGGACAACGATTTAAGGGTGTCTATAATATCTACCAACAGAAACTCGATCTGTATACTCCAAGCAAACAGACTGTCACCGAATCAATTGGATTTAAAGATATAAACAATCCTGATCTGGAAAAACATATCGGAGAAACATTAGCAGCCAAACTAAGAGACGATATAGAATTAATAGACGGTGTGTACTCGGAATTGGATGTAGAAACTTATCTTCAGGGGAAAGTAGCTCCGGTTTTCTTTGGCTCTGCTTTAAATAATTTCGGAGTAAAAGAATTACTCGACTGCTTTGTGAAAATTGCGCCTTCACCCCGCCCTATCGAAGCTATAGAGCGAGAGATCAGACCGGAAGAAGATGCTTTCAGTGGTTTTATATTCAAGATACATGCTAATATGGACCCTAATCACCGTTCATGTATTGCATTTGTGAAAATATGCTCGGGTAAGTTTGAACGTAATGTAAATTATAAACATATACGTCTTAACCGACAAATGAAGTTCTCTTCACCTACAGCATTTATGGCTCAAAAGAAAGAGACTGTAGACGAGGCTTACGCAGGCGATATTATCGGATTACCCGACACAGGTAATTTTAAGATTGGAGACACATTGACATCTGGCGAAAACCTACATTTCAAAGGATTACCTAGCTTCTCTCCTGAGATGTTTAAATATATAGAGAATGCCGACCCAATGAAGACTAAACAGCTTCAAAAAGGTATCGATCAGTTAATGGACGAAGGTGTTGCTCAATTGTTCACAAATCAATTCAATGGTCGTAAGATTGTAGGAACTGTGGGACAACTTCAATTCGAAGTTATTCAATACCGATTGTTACACGAATATGGGGCGCAATGTAGATGGGAAGCAATCAATCTATATAAAGCCTGCTGGATAGAAAGCGATAACATTGAACAATTGGAAGATTTTAAAAGGCGTAAAGCTCAATATATGGCAAAAGATAAGAATGATCGGGATGTATTCCTCGCTGATTCAAACTATTTGCTAATGATGGCTCAACAAGATTTCAAAGACATAAAATTTCATTTTACTTCTGAATTCTAAACAAAACAGCTATGCTAAAAGTAGTTATTAATAAACATTTTAAAAAGGAATTAAAGAGCTTTATAATAAAGTTGCCTGAGATTTTCAATGAATCTGGGGAAACTATATTCGCTGCACGCAACATAATTAAAGTTTTTGATGTCAATGGAATGAGAGTTAATGTCAAATCTTTTCAAAAACCACATCTCTTCAATCAATTGATGTATGCTACTTTTAGAAAATCGAAAGCTGAGCGCTCTTACAAATATGCTCATAAACTTGAAGAAAGAGGATTCAATACGCCTACTCCATTGGCATATATGGAACAGCAATTTGCATTTCTGCTCAAAAGAAGTGCTTACATATCTATAAATGAAGACTTCGACGGGAAAATGCAGGAGTTGCGCCATGGAACCTTGGAAGGACGTGAGAATCTTATCCGTCAATTTGCATTATTTACAGCTGAATTACATAAAAAAAGAGTGCTGCATCTCGACTATTCATCAGGGAATATACTATACAAAAAGAACGGTGAAGATTACAGCTTCTACTTAGTTGATCTCAACAGGATGAAATTTGATGGGAAAATTAGTCTCGACACTGCTTGTCATAATTTCAGACGACTATGGGGTAGTGATGATATGATTACATTTTTCATCAAAGAGTATGCTAAAGCGCGTCATTTTAATGAAAAATTATGTCTTGAAAAAACGTTCAAATATAGAGAACGCTTTTGGAAATTCTTCAATAGGAAACACCCCTTTGAAAGCCCTTACATAGCTGAATAAATAAATCTGGACAATGAAAATAGGATTTGATGCGAAACGAGCAACACAGAATTTTACAGGATTGGGTAACTATAGTCGTTTTGTAATTAACAACCTTGTAAAATTCTATCCAGACAATTTCTATGAGCTGTTTAGCCCTAAACCTTCGGTAGGTAAAGTAGATACGGAAATCGCCAAAGGGAATAATGTCAAGATTTTTGTAAAAGAAGGCTTCAAATTATTCTGGAGAACATTGGGCATTGTAAAAGATATCAAGAACGAAAATATTACGCTATACCACGGATTAAGTAACGAACTACCTTATAAAATAAATAAGAGTGGAGCTAAATCAATTGTTACAATACACGATCTTATATTCTTGAGACACCCAAAGTTTTACCCTGTTATTGATCGAAATATATATAATATTAAGGCTCGTTATGCCTGCAAAGTTGCAGATAGAATTGTGGCTGTAAGCGAATGTACAAAAAGAGATATAATAGAATATTATGGAACCGATCCGAATAAAATAGATGTTGTATACCAAGGTTGCTTTTCTATTTTCAGAAACAGAGTAGATGGCTCAAAAAAACAGCAAGTAATCGATAAGTACAATTTACCTCCTAGATTCTTATTATCTATCGGTAGCATTGAAGAAAGAAAAAACATACTTCTTATAGTAAAAGCATTAAAATCTATACCGAATATTCACTTTGTGGCTATTGGTAAACAACGTAAATATGCCGAGAAAGTTAAACAATATGCTCTTGAGCATGGATTGGAAGACAGAGTACATTTATTAAGTAATGTAGCACTAGAGGATCTTCCCGCAGTACTACAATTGTCCGAAATATTTATATATCCATCATTTTACGAAGGATTCGGGATACCTATTATAGAGGCTCTTAGTTCGGAAGTTCCTGTGATAGCTGCCAAAGGGTCGTGTCTGGAGGAAGCCGGAGGTTCCCATTCTATATATATCGATCCGCATAATGAGAACGAACTAGCTACCGAGATAGATAGCGTATTGAATGACAATAATTTAAAAGAAAAAATGGTGCAAGAAGGTATAGAATACGTAAAACGATTCTCGGATCAAAAATGTACTGATGATTTGATGGAGGTGTACAAGAAGATTTCAGCTCCTTCGCCTATATCAATAATATAAATAGCACTGAGATGGATAAGATCGCAATAATAATTCCCAGATATGGCAAAGATATCAATGGAGGATTAGAATTACATGCTTTTTTGATAGCAGACCACTTAAAAGATAAATATGAGTTTACCATATTAACAACATGCCTTAATGACCAAAATGGTAAAAATAATTATCCTGCAGGGGAAAGTATCATTGACGGTATAAGGGTCATCAGATTCGAATCTGAAACAACGGATATAAAGGTGCATGACAAGGCTTTTCGTTATCTGCACAAAAGCCGCATATATAGCGGCGAAAAATTCAGGCTGAATAATTTCTTTTCCTTACTGATAAAAAAAATAAAATACAGACCTCGGAAAACCCAAGACCTTTTATTCGAACAATGGATCGAAAATCAGGAGCCACACTGTACCAAATTAATCGATTATATTAGAAAAAACAAAGACGAATATACAAGTTTTATATTTTTCGGGTATTTGTACTACCTCAGCTACAAAGGTATGCTGGAAGTAGGAGAAAAAAGTATCTTAATTCCGATAGCTCATAACGAAGCTACACTATATTTCAACGGCTTCGATAAAACATTCTCGTTGCCTAGATTCATCATGTACAATTCACTAGCAGAAAAGCAGCTGGTAGAATCGCTCCATACGGAAGCAAAACATATTAAATACGATATTGCAGGTGTCGGATTCGACAAGCCAGTAATTGATATTGAATATAATAAAGATAAGATTATTGATTACCCTTATTTCATTTATATCGGCAGGATCCATGAACATAAAGGATGTAAAGAAATGATCGAATATTTTGAGTATTTTAAACAGACCCATAATAGCAATCATAAACTCGTTATGATAGGCAAAAATTTCATGCCAGATGTCAAACCTTCTGACGATATAATATATCTCGGATTTGTTGATGATCAGGAAAAAGTATTCTATTTACAAAATTGCGAAGCTTTGATAATACCATCTCTCCATGAAAGTCTATCATCTGTAACTCTAGAAGCTATGCTTATGGGAAAACCTGTTTTGGCTAACGAGGGATGCGAAGTTTTAAAAGCTCATATAACTATCAGTAAAGCCGGATATACATATTGTGGCAAAGATGAATTCAGTTCTCAACTAAACAAGATCTGGCATTTATCTGATGAAAATAAAAAATGCATTGCAAATAATGGAAATTCATATGTTGAAGAGAATTACAACTGGTCTAGTATCGTTGATAAATTTGTAAAAGCGATTCAATATATAACATTAAAGAACTAAAAGCTTATTTGCTTTCGTATAATTTCTGATATATTTTATAATACTCATCCGCACATCTGTCCCAACGAAAGTATGATGCATGCTCTTTTATATCTTTTATCCGATCATTCTGAGAGTAGTCTTCTAAACTGTCCCTAAAAAGCTGTTGCATATATTCGGGTTCGAAATTTTGAAAATAATATGCATCTTTACCTCCTACTTCAGGTAAAGATGTGTGAGTAGAAAGGAAAGTCGGTTTGCCAAAATGCATAGCCTCTATCACTGGAATACCAAAGCCCTCAGCTATAGAAGGAAACATAAAAGCCAAGCAATTCTTTAGGTACCAATATTTATCTTCATAAGAAACTGATCCGATAAGTTTGACCCTATCCTCAACATTAAATTGTTTAGCTTCTTTTATTATTTTATTTTGATAATTTTCGTCAGATCTTCCTGCTATAATCAACTCATAATCATTACCCACCAAAATACGAGGTAATACATGAAAATTCTTTTTGGGAAGAACTGTTCCTATTGAAAATAAAAAATCTTTTTTAGGTTTATATATGGGTGTATCATAAGTATCAAATTCCAAAACATTACAACCGTTATAAATAACATCGAACGGTTTATTTCCTATTTCTAAATGATCAAGTACATCTTGTTTTACATAATTGGATATCGCTATAATATGATCAGATCTATTGATGTTATCTTGCATTTTTTTTAGATATTTAGCAACTTTTGATGGAGCCTTTTTTTCATACAAAAAGTTCAAATCATGTATTGTCAATAATCTCTTAACATTCTTATTACCTCCCATATATCGAGATAATTGATAAGTCGTATGCAATATATCAGCATTGAAGTTTCGATAAAATATTTTATCTATGCTTCTTTGCTCTATAAAATTATTATTAGAACCAAACATATATTGCACTGATTGTGGGACATAATAAATCAAATCGTCTTTATCTACAACCCTTTGGCGCAAAGCAATACCTAATTGGTAACAATATTCGAATAAGCCTGTATAAGGGTGCTTCATTCGCTCACAATCTAAAACTATTTTCATCTATTTATTTTAAACAATTCGTCTAATTTCTTATATACTATCTTTTGGTCAAAAGCAGCATTGAAAATAGCCAAGGATTTTGTTCGATATTCATTATATTTATTCTCATCTGCCAATAATAAATGTATGTTATGAGCAAATATTTCAGGATCATTACTAACCATGCAACCATTATCAATCTTATTGGGAATTCCATCTAAACCTCTTTCGTTGCAAACAACAGGAATACCATAAGACATTGCTTCCACAATTTTTATTTTCAGACCTGTACCTGATAGCATCGGGCAAATAGCAATTCTAGATTGTTTATAATAGTTGTCTAGATCTTCAACAAATAAGACTTTCTCTATATTGCTCTTATCCTCTATAAAATTACCTATTTTGCCAATAACTACTATCTTTAAATTTGCTGATAATAATGGATATACTTTTTCCATAAACCACCGAACCGACGAAATATTATGAGGATTGTCACTAGCTACATATATGATATCGTATTTATAGATAGCGGCATGATCGCATGCTTTACTAGCAGCCATCATTGGCATCCACTTCACTCTTTCCGGAAAAAACTGGCCAAATAAATAATGCTCTTCAGTAGAAATTGCCCATATCTCATCAAACAAATTCAAGCGTTTCAATTCTTCAGCAAAAGTATCTCCAATATGCTTCTTATTGCCATTTTGACGCTGAGAAGTAATAAAATCATGTGTATCAATTATCGTTTTTGCGCCTTTAAAATACGATTTATCGATAACCATGCGAGCCCAAGATACATAATTTATTACAACATAATCATATTGCTTATTTTTTATTATTTTGTAAAATTGCTTTAGGAGGTAATTCGTGGCGTGATTAGGTATATCGCGAGTATCTATATCATGCAATTTATTTATTAGCATCTGTTTTAACTTTATAAAATTATATTTTATAAAGTTACGTTTAGAAGACTTACGGTCTAAAAGATAAACATTCGTTGCCAATTGGCTTTTTTTGAATTCTTCTAAATTTTCATTAGTCCACTCACCCCAATGAACTTCACTAAAGAAATCGACTTCACAACCTCTTTCCTTAAAATAAGTCAAAAATGATTTTGCTCGGCTTTTATTTCCTGAATTTGTATTTAATGGATTATCTGGCATGAAGAAAAGAATTCTACTCATATTGAATCAAATTAGAATAAATATTAAAGTTACCAAAACTTCCAAAATTTATGTTTCTTATGTGCCCAATTACTTTGAAAAATTATCCCCATATAGTTTTTCTTTAGACGATCAATGTCATAATATTTCTTCTCCAAATCGAATTGCTTTTTAAAGTGGTACACTTTAAAAAGACCTTCAATAGGAAATATATCAATTAGCCTTGTTTTCAAGAGATATTCTCCATAAATAAGACCTTCTGCTGGTATTGTTATTTTATCTATCTCAGTAAAAAAATCTTCAAAAGTAAGGCCTCTTTCTACTAAGTAGACTTCTGCTAAATGCTTCCAAACTTTTGTAGACCAAATATAAGGAGATGGTCCAAAATCCCATTCTTTACCTGATGGTGAATTAAATATTGTGCGCAAAGCTTTTATTGGTTCTTTAAATGAATTTTTCGTTGAATCAATACCTATAATCTCTAGCATATCTAGAAACGATTTCGCTTCATGCATTACTGTATAAGGAGTATTTTCATCATACATAAAATCACTTACTCGGAAATCTCTAATGAAAAAACTATCAGAATCTATACAAAGATAGTTTTTACAAACATTTAATCTATAAAATTGAGATTTTACAATTTGCTGATATCTCCATTTATCTTTTATATTTACTTTTATTATATCACTATCTTTTAATAGAGTAATGTCAGAAACAAGCAAATTATCTCTAAAATAGTCATAATCTTCATCATTTACGGATAAATATATAGGAATCTTTTCAATATTATGTTTTTCAATTGATAGTACTAATCTTTTAGCATCTATAAAATCCTTTTTATATGACTTCAGTAATAATACAAACTTATTCATAAAATTTGATGGTTTTCATAATAAATATTGTAACCAATGTTTTTGACGACCTGATTTATATTTTGTAGATCAAACTCTCCTATTTTTCCACCCTCTCTATTTAACAAACGGATATCGAAGCTTTTTAGTTCTGTCGGCACAAACATCAACCAGCCCGAATAAAACTCAGTTTTTTCTATTTCCTTCTCGAATGGAAAACATTTGACAATTCTATTCTCTGAATCTAATTCAACCACATGATTTTTGAGGTAAATATCCGGATAAATAAAAGTAAAATGCGAATAATAACGTTTCATTTCACTAGTTAATTTTCTTTTGGCATCTGTGATATAACCTTCCGATTATCTTCTATTACTTTAGTACCTTTTCCGCCAGGAGTAACAATATCAAGTTGAGCATTAGTTGTAACTGGAATAGAATCCTGATACCTAATATTATACAGCATAATATCGGATAAAAAGTTTTCCTTCGACTTTCGCAAGTGAATATAACCCGATATACTTTTCAACAAACTATCTGGCAACTGCGGTTTATCAAGAACATAATGGATATTCTGATCTATTGGAATTATTTTTTTTATGATTGTATCTCTATAAGTAAAATAAATTCCTGCTTTTACTGTTTGATTCTTATTTAAACCCAAGACATCAAAAGAAACTCTAAATGACGACAAGTCTACTGTTTTGATCTTTGCCGAATCAACATTAAACGATAGTGTCGAATTAATTGTATTAAGGTAAAATAAAGATGGTAAAATCAAATCCCCTTTTCCGTTAAGATTCGGATCAGCCAAATCCCGCGCTTTAGACAATAATTCTGTCTTAGATTTCAATCGGGAAACGACCGAATCGTTTATATTCAAATAGAGTTTTATATTATCAGAGTACCAAACGAGAGAAGAGTCAAGGTCTGCTTTTGTTACATTATGTTTTTCGAGGACTCCGGCAATAAGAGCATCCTTTTTCTCAAGAGTATTCAGATTTTGATCATAACTATTATATATAGCTTGAGCCATTTGCACATCATACAAAACATCTACCATTTTTTCTTCGTCAAGTACATTACTCGGTTTCCTACTGCATGATGCGACCACGGTAAGACAAATAAGGACTGTACAAATAAAGGTATTCTTTTGCATGCGTTATGCTTTCTTTTCTAAAGATTGGCTTAGAGTCTTTCTATAAAACAGCAGGAGTATAAAGATTCCGACTGTAATAGCCGAATCGGCAATATTAAATATGGGACTGAAGAAGATAAAATTCTCTCCACCCCACATTGGTAACCACGAAGGAAAAGTTCCTTCGATAAGAGGGAAATATAACATATCTACCACTTTACCATGCAGCCAGCTGGAATAACCATCGCCTAAAGAGACAAATGATGCTACATGACCCTGATAACTGGCAGAAAATATTTCTCCATAAAACACACTATCGATAATATTTCCAAAAGCGCCCGCTAAAATAAGTGCTATACAGGCAATATAACCTTTCGAATACTGTTTCTTTACCAACGTATATAAATAGTATCCTATAAAACCAATGGCAACTATACGAAACAACGAAAGGAATAATTTACCTATAACTTCCATTCCGAAAGCCATTCCATTATTCTCTACAAAGTAAATCTTAAACCAGCTGGTTATTTCAATAGTCTCATAAAGAGACATATTCGTTTTTACCCATATTTTAGAAGCCTGATCGATAATAATAACCAAAGCTATAACGAGGATTGCAATCAATCCTCTGTTTTTGTTATCCATAAATTTTATTTTCGCCTCCTGATAATGAAACTAAAGAAAAAACAGAGACTAATCTCCGTTTTTTCTATCATTATTCATTTATTTCCTGATAAGCTCATTCTTATTTAACACCACTATTTTTTGCCTCGATACTTAATGTAGCATGAGGTACTGCACGTAAACGTTCCTTCGGTATCAATTTGCCTGTTTCGCGACAAATACCGTAAGTCTTGTTTTCGATACGGATAAGAGCCGATTGTAAGTTCTGTATAAACTTCATCTGGCGTTGAGCCAAGCGTCCGGCTTCTTCTTTCGATAGCGTCGATGCACCCTCTTCCAATACTTTGAACGTAGGTGATGTATCTGTAACATCATTTCCATCAGCATTAGTTATAGCTGCACGCAATTGCTCATATTCATCTTTTGCTTTATTCAATTTATCAAGAATAATATCACGAAATTCGTTCAATTCTTCATCTGAATATCTTGTTTTCTCTGACATAACTTTATTTTTTTAAGTTAGACATCCTGTTTAGTTTGGTTTTATTTTGGTTAAACCTTCTCTACTGAAAGTTTTAATACAAATTCATCCATATCAATATCTTGACCGTCAACATTATCGCTCAATTCGACTTTGTCCGCCAAAACCTGTGATGCAATATAATCATTAAATTCCAAAATTACATCTTTTATTTGTTCCAGATTAGATATTTTTACGCTTATACGGTCTGTGATATCAAAGCCGCTCGATTTACGTATATTCTGTATACGATTCACCAACTCGCGGGCAATACCTTCTTTACGCAAATCGTCTGTAATAGTAATATCCAGAGCAACAGTCAAACGACCTTCGTTCGCCACCAACCAGCCCGGTATATCCTCCGAAATTATCTCTACATCCGACAATTCGATCGTTGCAGGTTGCCCTTCAACATCCAAAGTATAATTACCTGCTTTCTCGAATGCTCCGATAGCTACCTGATCCATCCCCTGAATAACGATAGCCAATTGTTTCATGATTTTACCGTAACGAGGCCCTAATTTTTTAAAATCAGGCTTGATACGCTTCACTAAAATACCGGCTGTATTATCGACATATTTCAGCTCTTTTACGTTCACTTCATTCAAAATAAGATCACGCACAGCTTCAATATCTTTCTTTTGTTCGTCATCAATTACAGGAACCATTATTTGCATTAACGGTTGACGAACCTTAATGTTCACTTTGCGACGAAGAGCAAGCACCACCGACGATATATCCTGCGCTATTTTCATACGCTCTTCGAGCTTCTTATCTATAACGGAACTATCTGATAATGGGAAGTCTGACAAATGAACAGACGATATCTTTTCGCGCTCGGTAGCACCAATTAAATCATTAAATAATTTATCGGCATAGAACGGAGAGATAGGAGCCATCAATTTAGCGACAACCTCCAAACAAGTATATAATGTCTGATAAGCCGATAATTTATCCTTAGTCATCGTACCACCCCAGAAACGCTTCCTGTTAAGTCGCACATACCAATTGCTCAGATTATCGTTCACAAAGTCCGATATAGCACGCCCTGCCTTAGTAGGTTCATAGGCTGCATAATACTCGTCTACGTCCTTTACGAGTGTATTGAGCAACGATATAACCCAACGGTCTATCTCCGGTCTTTCAGCGACAGGCACGAAGTCTTCTGCGAAAGTGAAATTGTCCACATTAGCGTATAATGCGAAGAAAGAGTACGTATTATAAAGCGTACCGAAAAATTTACGGCGCACCTCTTCTACTCCTTCTATATCGAATTTCAGATTATCCCATGGTGAAGCATTAGTTATCATATACCAACGCAAAGGGTCTGAACCGTATTTTTCTATTGCAACAAAAGGATCGACACCATTACCAAGACGTTTCGACATCTTGTTGCCGTTCTTATCTAACACCAATCCGTTGGATATTACATTTTTGAATGCAATGCTATCTTTGAACATGGTAGATATAGCATGCAGCGTAAAGAACCATCCTCGTGTCTGGTCTACGCCCTCGGCTATAAAGTCGGCAGGATAAACCTTCGCAAATTCTTCTTCACTGATATTCGGATAGAATACTTGCGCAAATGGCATAGCTCCCGAATCAAACCACACATCGATAAGATCAGTCTCACGTTTCATCGGTTTACCCGAATCCGAAACAAGTATGATATTATCTACATACGGACGATGAAGATCTATCTTTTCGTAATTCTCTTTATCCAGATTACCTATCTCGAAATCTTTCCAAAGTATCTCTTTCATTAGTCCTGCATCCACAGCCTTTTGCATTTCGGCATAAAGCTCTTTAATCGAACCGATACATTTTTCTTCTTTGCCATCTTCGGTTCTCCAGATTGGCAATGGAGTACCCCAATAACGGCTACGGCTCAAATTCCAATCCTGCAAATTCTCCAACCATTTACCAAAACGGCCTGTACCTGTCGATTGAGGTTTCCAGTTGATTGTATTATTCAGTTCTATCAAACGGTCACGCGAAGCTGTAGTTTTGATAAACCAGCTATCCAATGGATAATAAAGCACAGGCTTATCGGTACGCCAACAGTGCGGATAGTTATGCACATGACGTTCTATCTTGAAAGCTTTATTTGCCAATTTTAGCATTACACTTAAATCGATGTCAAGAGTATTGGCATCGGCAGGCAATGTGTCGTCATACTCGTTCTTCACATAGCGACCTACAAATTCTTTATATAAATCTACGTTTACATTTGCTTTTACATAAGCCTCATCGAGATCTTCCAGCTTGAAATATTTACCTGTAAGATCGACCATCGGACGGAGATTTCCATCCTTATCAGTCAGCATCATAGCAGGCACATTATTCATCTTGGCTACCTTGGCATCATCTGCACCAAATGTAGGCGCTATATGTACGATACCTGTACCATCCTCGGTAGTTACAAAATCGCCAGTCACTACTTTAAATGCACCTTCTCCCGGATTCATCCAAGGAATAAGTTGCTCGTAAGGTATTCCTGCCAGTTCCGAACCTTTCCACTCTCCCACTACTTTATACGGTATCAGCTTATCACCTTGCTTATAATCCTCTAAAGCGATTTCTTCCGCCTTAGGATTAAACAAACTGAACATAAGCGATTTTGCTACCACAGCAGTCATCTTATCGTTTGTATACGGGTTATAAGACTGTACAGCAACATAAACGATATCCGCACCTACTGCAAGAGCAGTATTAGAAGGTAAAGTCCAAGGGGTAGTAGTCCAAGCCAAGAAATAAGGTTCACCAAATTGAGCCATTTCTGCTTTTGGTCCTTTTATCTTGAATTGAGCAATGCACGTAGTATCTTTCACATCACGGTAGCTGCCCGGTTGGTTCAACTCATGCGAACTCAATCCTGTACCCGCTGCCGGCGAATAAGGCTGTATAGTATATCCTTTATAGAGGAAATCCTTATTGTATAATTCTTTCAGTAAGAACCAAAGCGTTTCGATATATCGGCTGTCGTAAGTCACATAAGGGTCTTTCATGTTCACCCAATAACCCATACGACGAGTAAGATCTTCCCATTCGCGGGTATATTTCATCACCTCTTCGCGACAAGCCTTGTTATATTCGTCAACACTTGGTTTCCCCGGTTTCCCAATATCTTCTTTAGTAATTCCGAGCTTCTTCTCGACACTTAGTTCTACCGGCAAACCATGGGTATCCCACCCTGCTTTGCGGTTCACCAAGAATCCTTTCATCGTCTTGTAACGACAAAAAATATCTTTAATAGAGCGTGCCATTACGTGATGGATGCCCGGCATACCATTCGCAGAAGGAGGCCCTTCGTAAAATACAAATGATTGAGCATCTTTACGTATGTCCAGACTCTTTTGAAATACATTTTCTTTGTCCCACTTGTCCAGTATCTCTTTGTTGATATCAGATAAGTTAAATTGGTTATATTCTGTAAATTTCTTAGTCATCGTACTTTAGATTTCGCTTTATTCAAAAAATAAGTGCAAAGATAGTGAAAAATAAGATACAATATATACATCCTGTATTTACATTTAAAGATTATATCTATCTTTGTTTCCAAATAAATAAACGATACAAAACGATGCAAGAATCATTTAAAAACAGAGTGACTAAATTCTGGAAGACCTTTACAGAAGAGGAAAGTCAGATTAGAGAAATGATGGATAACAAAGTGGAAGGTCAGACTCTCCTTAATTTTGTCGACAGCATTTTACAGATTTCTTTTCACACTGTTTATTTCGAAATGGGAATAAATAAGGAAAACAAATACGAGTTGATTCTGACACCCGAAGGCGACAGAGCTAAACTCATACCTCTACAGTACTGGCTACAACATGCACCCGCACACCTGTGGGAAAAATGGAATTTCTACGCTTCGAAACCTGGAAAAGCCAGTCCGGGCTCTATAATAAGCATGTATGATATAAATTTAACAGAAGATAATATCGAGATTTATGCTGAAGTTGACCAAGACAGAAAAAAAATCAATCTCGAAGTTTATGCGCCTGTATTAATGACTCTTGAAGAAAACAAACGCTATTCGATATTTTTCATATATCTCGACCAATTTATCGGCGAGGTTTTAACAATGGAAATTATCGGCTATATAGACTTCATTACTGAGAAATCGGATAAGCACGCGGTAAAGATTAGTGGATTAACATCGGTTATAGAAGAGGCAATGTCAGATGACGAGGACTGGCCTAAAATAGACAATCCATGCGAGCTATACAGTGGCTACAAAATGAATCCCACAGAGAATAAAGAATGGAAACTGAGAGAAGACATTCAGGTGGGATACACATCATGCTCTCCTATCCTTAATGATTTTTATGGTGGTACAGAAGAAGCTATGAAAAGATTTGAAGAGGATGGCATCGTTTATGGGTTTATATTCTTCGAGAATACAAATGTCTCACAAGAAAACATCGTACAATTCAGAGCCGATATAGAGGATAAGATAATGAACGAAATAGCAAATTACAGTGTAGCCAATAGCACAGGAGGTGCAACCGGATTTCATTTTTCATACATTGATTTTATTATATACGATATAGATACATTCCTCAAAGTATCGAAAGAAATTCTATCGCATTATAACTTTGAAGAAGTGGGCTTTTCTCGCTTTGTATTAGGCGATAAACCCATACTATTTAATTGAAGTCTTTTATAAAGAAATACTTAAATATTAGTTTTTCAGAACAAAATCACTACTTTTGCCGTTCAAAAGGAGTCTGGTTTATAATAATGTACATAAAAGACCAGAATTAGCAAGACAAGTAAAATATGCAAAAAAATCTAGTTATAGTCGAGTCGCCGGCCAAAGCGAAAACAATAGAAAAGTTTCTTGGTGAAAATTACAAAGTATTGTCTAGTTATGGGCATATCAGAGACTTAAAGAAAAAAGGCTTAGGAATTGACCTCGAGAATGGCTACACACCGATATACGAAGTATCGGAAGACAAAAAGAAAATTGTAGATAATTTAAAGAAAGAGGCTAAAGCTGCAAGCACGGTATGGCTCGCATCCGATGAGGACCGCGAAGGAGAAGCTATTTCGTGGCATCTATTTCAAACTCTTGAGCTTAATGAAAGTAAGACCAGACGAATTGCATTTCATGAGATTACGAAAGATGCAATTATCAATGCGATAAAAAATCCTCGAAAAATAGATATAAACCTTGTTGATGCACAACAGGCCCGCCGAATTCTAGACCGTATTGTAGGTTTCGAGCTGTCTCCTGTATTGTGGAGAAAGGTAAAACCATCATTATCTGCCGGTAGAGTACAATCGGTAGCTGTAAGACTAATCGTTGAACGTGAACGCGACATACAAAATTTCAAATCAGAAGCTTCTTATCGTGTAGTTGCCATTTTCAATAAAAATGAAAAAGGCACATCGTACGAGATTAAGACAGAACTTAATAAGCGCCTCAAAACTAAGAAAGAGGCTATGGCATTTTTGGAAAAACTGAAAAGTGCTAACTTCGAAGTAGAAGGTATAGACGTTAAGCCAGTAACCAAGTCGCCGGCAGCTCCGTTCACCACTTCTACACTTCAACAAGAAGCATCTCGTAAATTAGGATACCCTGTTTCGATGACAATGTCTGTAGCACAAAAGCTATACGAATCGGGGAAAATCACATATATGCGTACCGACTCTGTCAATCTGTCGTCGCTGGCAATCGATGCAGCAAAGACCCAGATAGAGACAGCTTACGGAAAACAATATTCTAAAACACGCAAGTTCTCGACTAAGAGCAAGGGTGCACAAGAGGCCCATGAGGCCATCCGCCCTACTTATATGGCAAATCAAACGGTTTCGGGTACTCCACAGGAAAAGAAATTGTATGAATTGATCTGGAAAAGAACAATCGCTTCTCAAATGGCGGAAGCCAAATTAGAGAAAACAGTTATAACCGTAGGTATATCTGATGAGACTCTTAAGTTCGTTGCCGAAGGCGAAGTTCTTAAGTTCGATGGTTTTCTTCATGTTTATCTGGAAGGTACAGATGACGAAAACTACGAAGAGGTAGCAGCTGGATTATTACCTCCGGTAGCCATAAAAGAAGTACTTCAGATGAAGGAGACTACAGCTACGGAACGTTTTACTCAAAGACCCGCCCGCTATACCGAAGCATCTTTGGTTCGTAAAATGGAAGAACTAGGCATAGGCCGACCATCTACTTATGCTCCGACTATTTCTACCGTTCAGAATCGCGGATATGTAGAGAAATCTGAATTGGAAGGTGTAGAACGTAAATATAACATATTGGCTCTTAAGGATAACAAAATATCCGATACGGAGAAAACCGAAATAACAGGTGCTGACAAAGGCAAACTGATACCTACAGATACAGGCATCGTTGTAAACGATTACCTGACAGAGTACTTCCCTACCATTCTGGATTATAACTTTACGGCAAATGTAGAAAAAGAATTCGACCAGGTAGCAGAAGGCGAAGAGAACTGGGCCGACCTGATAGATAGGTTTTACAAATTCTTCCATCCGGTGGTAGAAGAAGCTATGAATGTGCAAACCGACCATAAAGTAGGCGAGCGCATTTTGGGCATAGACCCAAAGACCAAACGTCAGGTTTCGGTAAAAATCGGTCGATTTGGGCCAATGGTTCAGGTAGGAACGCAGGAGGAGGAAGAGAAACCACTATTTGCAGGACTTCAAAAAAATCAATCTATCTCTACTATTACGCTGGAGGAGGCTATGAAGTTGTTCGATCTTCCACGTAGTATCGGTGAGTTTGAAGATAAAGAAGTAACAGTATCAGTCGGAAGATTTGGCCCTTATGCCAAACATAACAATTTATTTGTATCTTTACCAAAAGGTTATGATCCATATAGTGTTACGCTAGAGGAAGTTACTCCTTTGATATTGGATAAAAGACTAAAAGAAGAGCAAAAACTTATTAAGGCCTTTACTGAAGACGAAGGTCTGCAAATACTGAATGGGCGCTACGGGCCATATATCAGTTACAAGAAAAGCAATTTCAAAATTCCAAAAACGATGACTCCTGCTGAGTTGACGTACGAGGAATGTATGAAATTAATTAACTCGGCTGACGAGAAACCAAAAACGAAAGCAAAAGCAAAAGGGAAGAAAAAATAAGGTCACAGACCTATTTATTGTCCATCCATGCATAACAAGGATTTATAGTTATAGCTCAATGCGGCATTAAATTATGTTTTTGTACTTAATATAAACTTTCTGATTTTTCGCTTTAATAAACTTGACTCATTGCAATGGACATATTATTCGGACGCAAAGGATTTAGGATATTAATACCTCTGATAGATATTGCTTTCATATATCTTTCTATTTTATTATCCTACTATCTTTTTAAAGATACACTTAACGACTTTACAGGCAACTATTATGCCTTCTTATCAATATGGCCCTACATCGGGATTTGTTACCTGATACTAAGCCATATATTTGAACTTGACAAACCTAAAGACTTCTCGCTGATAGGTGTTGGGTACACTGTATCATTAACTATACTGTCGCTTCTTGGCGCTACAATGGCGATAAGTTTCCTTGCTCGCGAATTTGCATATCCGCGAAGTATTTTGTTATTCAGTTCGGGCTTGCAAATAATCGTAATCTCGCTCTGGCACTGGTTTACCAACAAAATGTATCGCAGGGCTAATGAGAAAAAGACAGTGGTTATTATTGGCTATCAGAAATCGAAAGACTTAGCTTATAAACTACTCGAATCGAATGGTATGTGGTCGAGAATACTGCATATATGCGAACCTGCCAACCCCAAAGTATATGAATATATAAATGAATGCGATGTCACCTTCCTAACAGAAGATGTAGATGAAAATATTAAACAAAATCTTGTTCGATACTGCGTTAATGAAAATAAGATAATGCTTTATGAGCCTAAGAATCCTGAAATTTTACTCTTCAATGCACGCTTCATTCAAATAGATGATACGCCCGTTCTTGACGTAAAAGAACTTGGCATACAACCCGGAAGTGAGATCATCAAACGGATTATGGATATCGTTTTGGGCAGTCTGGCTGTAGTCGTTTTTGCTATTCCATTCACATTTGTTTACCTCACTCTTAAGATTACAGGAGGAACAGCTTTTTATGTACAGGAAAGAATAACCCGTGGTGGAAAAATCTTTAAAATATACAAATTCAGGACAATGGTCGAAAATGCCGAAGCTAAATCAGGCCCGGTATTGGCACAGGATGTTGATAAACGGATTACCAAACTCGGTCACATTTTAAGGGCAACACGTATAGATGAAGTCCCTCAGGTATTCAATATTCTGAAAGGAGATATGAGTATTGTAGGTCCCCGGCCCGAACGTCCGTTTTTTGTAGAACAATTTTGCAAAGAACTACCCGAATATAATCTTAGACACCGTGTGAAAGCAGGATTAACCGGAATGGCTCAGGTACAAGGCAGATACAATACCACAGTGGGCGATAAACTTAAATACGATCTTTTATATATCAACGGATATTCCTTAGTACTCGATATAAAACTGGTTATGCAAACCTTAAATATATTGCTTCGTAAGAGTAGTACGCAAGGGCTGAAAGACGAGAAAAATTTCGGAGAAGAGATAAAGAAGCTTTCTCGCGGATAATAACAATAGGATAATTATTTAGTATTTCACTTTACTTATATCATATAATGAGCTATTTTCACGATCTTATAAGCCGCAGACGCAGTACACGTAAATTTACGGAAGAGCAACTAACGCCCGAGCAAGTCGAACTAATATTGAAAGCCGGTCTTAAATCACCTACATCTAAAGGTGCAAATTGCTGGCAGTTTTTAGTAGTAGAAGATAAAGAACAGCTAGAAAAACTATCTCTTTGCAAAAAAATGGCCAGCAAGTTAATCTCAAACTGTGCTTTAGCTGTTATAGTATTAGCCGATCCATCTGAGAGCGATGTATGGATAGAAGATGCTTCTATTGCTTCTATTATGATGCAGGTGCAAGCCGAAGACCTTGGTCTGGGCAGTTGCTGGGTTCAGGTACGACAAAGACATACAGCAGAAGATGGTTCGTCGGAAGAATATGTTAGAAAACTGTTTGATATCCCATCGCAATTACAGGTTCTGTCGGTAATAGCATTTGGAAATAAAGAAAAAGAACGTCCGCCATTCGATGACGAAAAACTACAATGGGAAAAAGTACATATTGGTAACTATAAACAATAACAGTTATGGCAGTCAGCAAAATTAACGATCGCTTATCGTATGGCGTAACGATCCTTGTATTCGGAATAATATTTTTATTAGACAAAATAGGTATACTCGACAAGATTCCTTACGGAGGAAAACTAATGAGTGTCGGTGCATTCTTCCTGATAGCAGGTATTATATTTCTTATCACTCAACCTAAAAAAATACTTGGATGGATATTTACTGCTGTAGGTGTAATCCTCAATGCCGATCTGTTCTTCGGAAGGATGGACAATTATTCAATATATATTGTTCCTTTGGCATTGATTATAGTAGGTATCATAATGGTATTCACATCCAGCAAAAATAAAAACTAAATTATGAAAGTCGTATTTATAGGAGCAGGAAACGTAGCCTCTGCGCTGGCAATTGAACTATATAAATACGACTTCGATATTGTACAAATATATAGCCGGACAACCCAATCGGCTACGACATTGGCACAGCTAGTAAACGCTGCTGCCACAACCGATCTCAGTACTGTCACAGATAATGCCGACCTATATATCTTTTCGGTAAAAGATTCGGTACTTGCTGACATTGCCTCGCAGATACCTGCTAACAATGGGCTTTGGATTCACACAGCAGGCAGTATTCCTTTTGACATATTTAGCCCTTATACTTCCCGATATGGGGTATTCTACCCTTTTCAGACTTTTACCAAAAGCAGAGAGATGGCATGGAAAAAAATACCTGTATTTATTGAAGCATCGGACTCCAAAACATTAGAAGTACTGAAAGAGATAGCAACTAAAATATCGGACAAAGTAGCCGAACTATCTTCCGATAAAAGAAAGTATGTTCATCTGACAGGTGTATTCGCTTGCAATTTTGTGAATCATATGTACACACTTTCGGAACAAATTCTAAAAGAGGCCGGTTTACCTTTCGATGTAGCCCTACCTTTGATTGATGAAACTAGCCTGAAAGTTCACACGCTGTCGCCAATAGATGCACAGACAGGACCTGCTGTGCGCTTTGATGAGAATGTTATGAATAAGCATCTTTCCCTGATAAAGGATGAAAAAATAAGAGAGATCTACAAATTGATCAGTGAAAATATACATGCAACAAGCAATAAAAACAATAAGATATGAGCACTATAAATTATGATTTAACTAAGATAAAAGCATTTGTATTTGATGTAGACGGTGTATTATCACCCGATTCAATTCCTCTTTCGCCCGAAGGAGTACCTATGCGAATGGTAAATATCAAAGATGGATATGCTCTCAATCTGGCTGCACGCCACGGATATGGCCTTGCCATCATTACAGGTGGTGATACGGAGGCTGTAAGGCTTCGTTTCGAACGACTGGGTATCAAACATATTTATATGAAGTCGCATACGAAAATGAACGATTTCAACGACTATATTGCAAAGACAGGGTACAAACCCGAAGAAATAATATATGCCGGCGACGACCTACCCGATTATCATGTAATGCAAACCGTAGGATTGTCGGTTGCACCAGCCGATGCTGCGGTTGAGATAAGGAGCATTGCCAAATACATTTCACATCGCAAAGGTGGAGATGGTGTTGCTCGCGATGTTATCGAACAAGTGATGAAAACACAAGGTAAATGGATGGGCGATGAAGCCTTCGGGTGGTAAATACCAACTATCCTTTTATAATCCGATAGTACGCTTCCCAATTATTATACAATGCTTCCATAGACGGTAGTACGATATTAGCACCTGCATCGGCAAGTATTTTATCATCGAGTGGGCCGGTATTTACTGCTATTGTAAATATCCCTGCGGCAACAGCAGCTTCCACCCCCCGAGGTGCATTTTCAACTACAATCGCCTGATTAGGATTTAAGTGACCTGCTTTTTCCAATCCCATCAGATATGGTTCGGGATGCGGTTTACCATGTTTCACATCATAAGCAGTGACCATCAAGCTTTTTTGAAATAACCCGGGGAATCCGTTATCCAGTTTATCTATTAACGCACCTTGTCCCGATCCGGTAACCACGACACAGGTCAACCCCTCATCACTTACCTTTTTAGCAAAATCGTACGCATAAGGTATTAAATCACCATTGTTATATCGATTAAAAAGTTCAGTCTTCCGCTTATAAATCGCTTCCTTCTCCAAATCGGTAGCATCCCTACCCTTTTCTCTGTTTATGACATGGTTTATAGTTTTATGTCCGACCATCCCTTCATATAAATAAAATTCGTCGGGAGTACTGTTCAGATTAAATTCTGTCATTACTTCATTCCACGATTTGGCATGCCATTTCATCGAGTCGTATAATACACCGTCCATATCGAATAATATAGCTTTGAGATCAAAACCAGAGTAGTTATTTTTAGTCAGGTATTCCTTAAAAGCGGTTTCCATTTTTCAGTCTTTTTGAATGATTGACAAAGATAACCATTATTTTAAGACTGAGTCTGCTGAGTCCACCTATATGCCAATGATTGTATTTCTCAAACGAACTATTTGAAGTTAAAAACGTATAATTTGCAATTGACATATTGTATCATTTAATCTTACATATTATATTTGCTAGATTTAAAGTATTTTCAAAAAAAATGGCTAATTTTTTTATTGTTTTTTCATGCGAAAAGTTAGTAGTTATTAATCCCTAAGCTTATTCTATAATCTTGTAATAATTAATGATAAAAAAATAACTTTTCATCATTCTCCTTCGGAAATAACAGCTAAATACATCTTATTCGTCCGGCAATGCCTAAAGTCTGTTTGCATACTCCCATTCAGCCTCTCACAAATTAACATTTTATGAAAACGAGACAATTATCACAGCTTTTTTTTATTCTCCTACTCTCATATTACAGTACGGTATTAAATGCACAGGTGACTATCGGTATAGGCCAAGAACCTATGAAAGGAGCCCTACTCGATCTAAAAAATAATACAGATGGTTCATCCAGCAAAGGCTTACTGATGCCACGTGTAGCTCTTACCAATTTATCTGATATTAGAGTTGATATATCAGGTGTGCTTATTGGTGGAGAAACAGACCATATCGGATTGGTAGTATACAATGTTAATGAAGACTTTTGTTCAACGATTCCTATACATAAAGGTATCTATGTGTGGTATGGTGATGCATGGCAATATATAGGCAAAGAAGATACAACACCTTACGAAGTCTCTGTTTATAAGGATCAGGATGGTAATGAATTCAAAGCTCGTCGCTTTGGCAAAGCCGGTCTTTGGATGATCGAAAATCTGTCAGCTAAAAACTTTGCTTCAAATTTAGGAGGAGGAAGTATTTCGCCACATGCAGGAGGTACAACTGCAACAGCAGTCGCTTACACTTATCCCAATGCCAAAGCGTCAGCCTGGAATACTCCGCCTGAGACATGGGATATTAGCCAGGGATTACTTTACACCTTCGCTGCTGCAGCTAGTGGCAATACGTCCACTTCAAATCAAGGACAAACAACAGAAGGAAATATACCCGGAGTAAATGAAGTAGAGAATACAGGTCCTCTTGGCACTGCACCCAATAAATATGTACAAGGCATTTGTCCAAATGGATGGCATCTACCTACCGATCGGGAATGGAACCAGCTGGAAGAGGAAATTTATACCAATGCCTGTGCTTATAGTAGTTCATCAACAAGTACATTTGCTCCTACAAGCTGGAGTTCTATCTGGAGTACCAACTTCGGTCCACGAGGTTCGTCCACTACAGCAGGTCACGGCTCTGCCATGAAAAGCCAATTCGCCCCGAAAAATAGTGCTTACGCCAATACCAATGGCACAAGTGGCACAAGTACATCAATGGCGCAAAGCGGATTTCAAGGAATACTTACAGGCTATGTATATGGTACTGCAATCAGTTATTATGGTGCCAACGGATATTTTTGGTCAAGCAGCTCCAACGCCGCAGCTAATTCATGGCACAGACGCCTCGTTTACGATAATGTAAAAGTAAGCCGATATAGTTTGGAGCGTGGAAGTCTATGCTCTGTGAGATGTAAACAAAACTAGAATGTAAAATGTGAGGCAAAACCAATTTACAGTAATATTCTCTTGAAAACAAAATTTCTCCCCCCTACTGACATAAGGCTGTCATAAGTCACCTCTATATTTGTATCAGTAAACAAAATGTTTCATTTTTAATACATACAAATTATGTTAGTAAAACCAACTTTAGTTTTTGATGGGAATGCAGAAGAAGCACTCACTTTTTACAGTAAAATTCTGAATGGAAATGTAGAAGAGTTACTTCGCATAGGTGATGTGGATGCAAAAGATTATCCGCCTGTAAACGATTTAAAAGAGGAGGACAAAAAAAGGATCATGAATTCGCGTCTCAATCTGGGGAAAAGTGTATTTAATATCTGCGATACTGCTCCCGGTGTAAAGGTGATAGCAGGCAATAACATTACCATGGATATTGTGCTGTATGATGACAAAGAGATTCATCAGATATTTATTTCCCTTTCGGAAGGAGGAAAAATATTAATGCCTCTTACTACGACATTCTTCAGCCCCAATTATGGTATACTTATCGATAAGTTTGGCATCTGTTGGAATATTATGCAAATGTGATAATTATGAATTAATCTTTTCCTGTCATCTCGAAACTCAGTGAGAAATCTCGATTATTTCCTATTATGAAGCAACTAGGTTCCTCACTGCGGTTCGGGATGACAGTGAGAAAAAGAGGAATGACAGAATTTGTTTACCACATGCTTTTATTTATCTTTACTTCCGTAATAAAGCCAAAGCGATGAACAGATTAGAACGCATCTCATCCATTCTCATTCAACTTCAATCACGTCCTGTAATCACTGCACAGCAAATTGCCAATCAATTTGATATCAGCCTAAGAACTGTCTACCGTGATATAAGAACTCTCGAAGAAACTGGAATCCCCATCATCGGAAATGTAGGTGTAGGGTATTCGTTGATAGATGGTTATAAGCTACCACCGTTGATGTTCACACGCGAAGAGGCTATTGCCTTTCTCACTGCTGAAAAGTTTATCGAAAATCTTACAGATGCCAAAAACGCACAGCATTACAGCTCGGGAATGAATAAAGTAAAGGCTGTACTAAGACAGGTAGAGAAAAATTATCTGGCAAATGTGGATGACAATCTGAAAGTATTCAGCAACAATAATCCGGATAAAGATCTGCCTGCCGATATAACGCAATGTATCCTGCAAAGTATATCGGGACACAAGGTCATACACATCGAATACTTTGCACCCGAAAGTCAATCCCTATCGCAACGAGATATAGAACCAATAGGCTATTTTCACAGTATAAGTAACTGGTATCTGATTGCTTTTTGCAGAACACGAAAAGATTACCGTAGTTTTCGTGTCGATAGAATTAAGAACTTTAAACTGACTGACGAGGTATTTTCTGATAGCCACCCGTCTTTAGACGAATTTATAAAAAAGCACAAGCAACTTTCATCTCATACAGAGGTCATTATACGAATTAAGACAAGCAATCTTCATAATATATATAATTACAAGCACTATCATGGCTGGGTGAAGCAAGTAGATAATGAAGAACATACAGACTTATATTTCTCTACATTCAATCTTAACAGCTTTGCTCGCTGGCTCATATCTTATGCCGACGTTGCTCAGATTATCAGCCCCGAATCATTAAAAGAAAACATCAGCCTGCTGATCGATCAAATTAAAGTGAAACAGGACATTAAATAAAACGTTAACACAAGCACCAACCTCAAAATGTCATAATATATCAAAAAATAAATCCTTTTATTTGTAATTTTGAAAAAATAGAATAACTTTGTCAATCGATTAATTAAGAAAATGGAAATGACATTGCATAGTTCAATTATTAGTACGCTCATTCTGCTCTGGAAAAATTTAGAGTGAGTATTGCTATGCGGTTAATTATAGGAAAAAACTAAGGCCTTTCTCACTCGTAAATGATGGGAAAGGTTTTTTTTATGTTATAAAATCAGTTTAATAATTTAGTAGAAAAAGTATGGACAAGTTATTTATTTTTGACACCACATTGAGAGATGGAGAGCAAGTTCCGGGTTGCCAGTTGAACACAATTGAAAAAATTGAAGTAGCTAAAGCCCTCGAAACTCTCGGTGTTGATGTTATCGAAGCCGGTTTTCCGGTATCCAGTCCAGGCGACTTCAACTCTGTAGTTGAAATATCTAAAGCTGTTACTTGGCCTACTATATGTGCTTTGACACGAGCTGTAGAAAAAGATATAGATGTGGCTGCCGAAGCCCTTAAGTATGCTAAAAAGAAACGTATACATACGGGTATAGGAACATCTGATTATCATATCAAGTACAAATTTAATTCTACACAAGACGAAATCGTAGAACGGGCAATTGCTGCCGTTAAGTATGCTAAAAGATACGTAGAGGACGTAGAGTTTTATGCCGAAGATGCAGGACGTACCGATAATGTTTATTTGGCGCGTGTAGTACAAGCTGTTATCAATGCAGGAGCTACAGTGGTAAATATTCCCGACACTACGGGATATTGCTTCCCTCACGAGTATGGAGCTAAGATAAAATACCTTATAGATAATGTGGATATGAAAAACGCTATTCTATCTACACATTGCCATCAGGATTTAGGTATGGCTACTGCCAATTCTATTTCGGGAGTTATCAATGGAGCCCGTCAGGTAGAAGTCACCATCAATGGTATTGGCGAACGTGCCGGAAATACTTCATTAGAAGAAGTGGTTATGGCAATAAAGAGTCATAAAGAACTGGGCATAGATACCAATATAAATACACAACGCATCTATCCGATGAGCCGCATGATATCGAGTTTGATGAACATGCCGATACAACCAAATAAAGCTATTGTAGGACGTAATGCTTTTGCTCACTCATCTGGAATCCATCAGGACGGTGTACTGAAAAACCTTTCGACTTACGAAATCATCGACCCTAAAGATGTAGGTATAGACGACAATGCAATTGTGCTTACTGCACGCAGCGGACGTGCCGCATTGAACAACAGATTGAATATACTAGGCATCGAAGTTAACGACGACGAATTGGCCGAAATATACGACCGATTCCTAGAATTGGCTGATAAGAAAAAAGATATCAACGACGAAGATATCTTCATCCTTGCCGGTAAAGAAACCGATAAAATGCACCGTATCAAGCTTGACTACTTACAAGTAACATCAGGCATCGGCATTCGCAATATTGCCAATGTAGGTTTAGATATTGCAGGCGAAAAGTTCGAGGCATCAGCATCGGGCAATGGCCCTGTAGATGCTGCAATCGGTGCAATTAAACAGATCATAAAACGTCAGACAGTAATACAGGAATTTCTTATACAAGCCATCAATAAAGGTAGCGACGATATAGGAAAAGTACATATGCAAGTAGAATACGATGGTGTAAACTACTATGGGTTCTCGGCCAATACAGATATCGTGGCAGCCTCGGCCGAAGCATTTATCAATGCTATAAATAAGTTTGTAAAGTAATCAAAATAAAAAGACTCAATAGAAAGAACGTATGAAAACTTTATTCGATAAAATTTGGGATGCACATGTTGTATCATCAGTAGAAAACGGTCCTACTCAATTATATATAGACCGACATTTCTGTCATGAGGTAACCAGTCCGCAAGCATTCAACGGACTTCGTGCCAGAGGGTTGACTGTGTTTCGCCCTGATAAAACAACCATTACAGCCGATCATAATACACCGACTATCCATCAAGATCAACCGGTAAAAGATGCTATATCTAAAAACCAATTGGATACACTATCTAAAAATGCCGTTGATTTCGGTATACAACAATTTTATCCGTTAGGTCATCAAAAGAATGGTGTAGTACATATTATAGGACCTGAAAACGGTTTTACTCACCCCGGAATGACTATCGTTTGCGGAGACAGTCACACATCTACTCACGGAGCATTCGGCTCTATTGCTTTCGGTATCGGAACCAGTGAGGTAGAAATGGTACTTGCTACACAATGTGTATTGCAAAGCCGTCCTAAAACGATGCGTATTACTTTCAACGGAAAACTTGGAAAAGGTGTACTTGCTAAAGATTTAGCGTTGTACATGATTTCTAAACTGACAACAGGTGGTGCTACCGGCTATTTTGTAGAATATGCAGGTGAAGCTATCCGCAGCATGTCGATGGAAGAACGTATGACATTGTGTAACCTGAGTATCGAAATGGGTGCACGTGGTGGCTTGATAGCTCCCGACGAAATAACTTTCAATTATGTGAAAGGTCGCGAGTTTGCACCGAAAGGCGAAGCTTGGGATAAATCTCTCGAATATTGGAAAACTCTGAAAACAGACGATGGCGCTAAATTCGACAAAGAACTGACATTCGATGCTGCTGATATACAACCGATGATTACTTACGGAACAAATCCGGGTATGGGAATGGGTATCAACGAAAGCATACCGACTCTTGATCAGATAGATGAAGCAGGTCGTATCTCGTTCCAAAAATCGATGGATTATATGGGATTCAAACCGGGAGAGAAAGTAGAAGGCAAACAAATCGACTATGTATTCCTTGGTAGCTGTACTAACGGACGTATTGAAGACTTCCGTATATTTGCAAACTTTGTAAAAGGAAAGAAAAAAGCCGACAATATAGTTGCTTGGCTCGTACCGGGTAGCTGGATGGTTGAGAAACAAATAAAAGACGAAGGTCTGTACGAAATTCTTAACGAAGCAGGTTTTGCTCTTCGTCAACCGGGATGTTCTGCATGTCTGGCGATGAACGATGATAAAGTTCCTGCCGGAAAATATGCTGTATCGACTTCTAACCGTAACTTCGAAGGACGTCAGGGACCTGGTGCTCGCACAATCCTTGCCGGACCATTAGTTGCAGCAGCTGCTGCTGTTACAGGTAAAATTACAGACCCAAGAAGTTTTTAATGAGCAAATTCGATAATATGAGAATGTGAAAATGAAAGAGACTGGAAATCCTATTATTGATCTATCTTTTAAATTTTCTCTAGATATCATTTCTTTTGTTCAGCTATTGGAAGATAATAGAAAGTTTGTGATAGCTAATCAACTATTGAAAAGTGGAACATCTATTGGTGCTAATGTAAAGGAAGCACAAAATGGAGAGAGTAGGGCCGATTTTATTCACAAACTCAAAATAGCAGCAAAAGAAGCTGATGAAACAGAGTATTGGCTTTTGCTTTGTAAGCACTCTAAAAATTATCCTTTTGAAATAAAATTATTAGAAGATATCAAAGTATTACAAAAAGTGCTCAATAAGATAATTGGAACATCGAAAAAGGCTCTTTGATTTATCAATCAATTTACTAATTTGCTAATCAACTAATTTACAAATTAATTATTATGGAAAAATTTAAAACATTAATATCAACATACGTTCCACTACCTATCGAGAATGTGGATACAGACCAAATTATCCCTGCACGTTTCTTAAAAGCAACGACTCGTGAAGGATTCGGAGACAATCTTTTTGCCGATTGGCGCTACGACAAAGACGGCACTCCGAAAGCCGACTTTGTACTGAATAATCCAACTTACAATGGTGAAATACTTGTTGCTGGAAAAAACTTCGGTAGCGGATCGAGCCGTGAGCATGCAGCTTGGGCAATCGGTGGATACGGATTCAAAGCAGTAGTATCTAGCTTTTTTGCAGATATCTTCAAAAACAATGCATTGAACAATGGTGTTCTACCCGTAGTAGTTACAACAGAATTCCTTGCCGAAATATTTGCTAGTGTGAATAAAGACCCGAAAGCAACATTGACTATCGATCTTGAAAAGCAAATAATAACAAATAATGCGACAGGAAAATCGGAAAATTTTGAGATTAATCCTTACAAAAAGGAATGTCTTGTAAATGGACTGGATGATATAGATTACCTGCTATCGAAAAGAGAGCAAATAGAACAATACGAGAAGAAACATACGTTTTAACAATCGAATGAACTAATATACCTATATGCCAATATTTGGAATCAAATAGTTGGCATATTGGCATATCAGCATACGGTCACATCAATATTGGCTATGATAGAAATAATGGATACAACTCTCAGAGATGGAGAACAAACCTCTGGGGTTTCGTTTTCATCTCAGGAGAAAATGAGTTTAGCTCATCTACTATTGGTAGATCTTGGTGTTAACCGCATTGAGGTTGCATCGGCACGCGTTTCGAGCGGAGAATTCGAAACTGTTAAGAAGATAGCTGCCTGGGCTTCGGCTGCAGGTCATATAGATAAGGTAGAAATACTTGGATTTATAGATAATGGTGCATCTATCAACTGGATAAAAGATGCAGGCTGTAAGGTAATAAATTTGCTGACCAAGGGTTCGTACAAGCATGTAACCGAACAACTTCGGAAAACGCCCGAGCAACATCTCGGAGATATAAAAAAGGAAATCGAAATTGCAAATAAAGCAGGTATATCCGTCAATCTCTATCTCGAAGACTGGTCGAACGGAATTATAAATTCTCAGGATTATGTCTACTTTATGATGGACGGACTAAAGGATATGCCTATCAGACGGTTTATGCTACCTGATACACTGGGCATACTTAACCCCCACTCTACATGGAGATGCTGCCGAAGAATGATAAACCGTTATCCTAATCTTCATTTCGATTTTCATGCTCATAACGATTACGATCTGGGAGTTGCCAATACAATGGTAGCTGCCGAAGTAGGCGTAAAAGGCGTACATGTTACTATGAATGGACTAGGCGAACGCGCAGGAAACGCCTCATTATCAAGTGTGATAGCAGTATTTCACGATCAATTGAAGATAGAGACATCTATAAAAGAAAATAATATCAATAGGGTTAGCCGCGTAGTAGAAACCTATTCAGGACTAACTATCTCTGCCAATCAGCCTATTATCGGCGACAATGTATTTACACAATGCGCAGGCATTCATGCCGATGGCGATAATAAAAATAACTTGTATTATAATGAATTGTTCCCCGAACGGTTTGGCCGTGTAAGAGAATATGCATTGGGTAAATTATCGGGTAAATCTAACATTCGTAAAAACATTGAGGCTCTTGGTATAGAACTCGACGAAAACGAAATGACAATAGTCACCAACAGGGTAACGGAGTTAGGTGACAAAAAAGAAATCATTACACAAGACGATCTTCCTTATATCATCTCGGATGTATTGAAACACAACGAAAAAGACAAGCGAATCAAGATCATTTCTTTTGCTTTTGTCTTGACCAAAGGTTTACGACCAACCGCCACCGTGCGTATCGAAATAGATGGTGAAGAATATGAGCAAACAGCTCCCGGAGACGGACAATATCATGCTTTCTCGAAAGCTTTATGGAAAATATACAACAATCTGGGCAAGCCAAAACCGGCATTAACCAATTATACGGTATATATTCCACCAGGCGGACGAACAGATGCTTTGGTACAAACTGTCATTGCATGGAATTTTAACGGGAAAGATTTCAAAACCAGAGGGCTGGATGCCGACCAGACAGAAGCTGCTGTAAAGGCAACAGAAAAGATGTTGAACCTCATAGAGGGAATGCAGTAATAAGTAGCGCTTTATTAATATTATTCTATGACAGAAATAAGCTAAAACAAAATATATAAATTGATATGAAATTAAACATTGCAGTACTTCCCGGAGACGGTATAGGTCCTGAAATAATCGGACAAGCATTAAGAGTTACAGAAGCCGTATGTGAAAAATTCGGACACGAACTATCGTATGAATATGCTATCGTAGGAGCTTCGGCTATCGATGAGGTAGGTAATCCTTATCCCGATAGCACGCACGAATTGTGTATGTCGGCTGATGCTGTTTTATTTGGAGCTATAGGTGATCCTAAGTATGATAATGATCCCTCGGCAAAAGTACGCCCCGAGCAAGGACTATTGGCTATGCGCAAAAAACTGGGATTATTTGCTAATATTCGTCCTGTTACAACTTTCCCTTCATTAATCCACAAATCACCGTTACGTGCCGAATTAATAGAAGACGCTGACTTTATGTGTATACGTGAATTGACAGGAGGAATGTACTTCGGACGCCCACAAGGACGTAGCGAAGACGGGAATACAGCGTACGACACATGTGTATATACACGCGAAGAAGTAGAAAGAATTTTACATCTTTCGTACAAATATGCACAGCTACGCCGCAAAAAAGTGACGGTAGTAGATAAAGCGAATGTATTAGCAACATCACGCCTTTGGAGACAAGTGGCACAAGAAATTGAAAAACAATATCCTGATGTAGAAACAGAATATATGTTTGTAGACAATGCTGCTATGCAAATAATACAATGGCCTAAACGATTTGATGTACTTGTTACCGAAAACTTATTTGGTGATATCCTTACCGACGAGGCTTCTGTTATTACAGGATCGCTTGGTATGCTGCCATCGGCATCTATCGGAATCGAAACATCTGTATTCGAACCTATCCACGGATCATACCCACAAGCAGCAGGAAAGAATATAGCTAATCCGTTGGCTACAATCCTATCGGCAGCTCTTATGTTCGAGTACGCTTTCGAATTGAAAGAAGAAGGTGCGCTTATTCGCAAAGCTGTAGATGCTTCTATGGATGCAGGAGTAGTGACCGAAGATATTTCATCTGCCGGAAAAGCTTTTTCAACATCTGATGTTGGCGACTGGATCGTTAATTTTGTGAAGAAATAAGGAAAGATATATAATTAATAAAATCTTTCACCCGTCACCACAGCAAAATTAGTGAGTGCCCTAAAGATAATGTTAAGGTCAGGTCTTGGCTTTAAGTATAAAATAAAATCCTAATCATTTTTCATGACTAGGATTTTATTTTTAGTGAGCAATGAGAGCGAATTTGAGCAGTAGTCTACTCATCCTAATTGCTAATGGTCTCTATACTTTAAAAATTACAATATTATTAAATTAAAGCTATACCTACTGATTTGTTTGAAAGAACAAAACTTAGTGTCTGTTATCACAGAAAGCGAAGTTTATTTTCATCGCGAACTCATGCATAAAAAGTTACCAAGTAAGCTACCCTCTCAAGACCACTTCATTATATTTCGTATTAATAGTTGTTTGTATAATAAACTTCCTTCAGTATAACACTGCAATATTTGGGGTTGTCAAAACCTTGAAAATCAATTCTGACGTTTACCCAGATTGCTTGTGCTGAATATACTTGCCTTTTCTTTAAGTAGCCTGCTTCCACTATTGGGGCAGCTATCGGATCATTGTACCTCTCGAGTATGATTACAGGTTGGCACAGATTCATGCTCTACTCGTAAGCACCGAACACTGAATGAGGCACATTGCTTTCCGTTATTATCTTCCTCGCATCCTGATATTAAGGAAGAATATCAACGATTAGAGGAACAGCTAAGCATTTAGGAATGGAAAAAAAGGAAACGAATATAGCGAGGCAAAAGATGATTTTATAAAAAGAGAAGAACAAAAAGCAATTGAGTGGTATAATGAGCACAATTTTTAAACCTGTTCCACCAAATAGGAAACGGAAACGGTTTGATAATGAATTAATCGCTTTATTGCTTAATATGCAATAGTGCAATTTACCTATCGAGCAAATGAACGCATCTTATCGATAAGATTTCATCAATTCTATGAGGCAATTTCTTTTTGTCATTCCGAAATGAAAGAAAGGATTTTTATTTCGAATCTCCTTAATTAGGAGCCTTTCGATACAAGAATGCAGCAATTGTGATAAATACAATATTAGGCACCCACACAGCCAAAAGTGGCGACATAGTACCCGATATGGCAAAGGATGAACTAACAGTCATAAAGAGGATATAAGATACACTTAAACCTAAACCGATTCCGATATTCAGCCCCATACCCCCTTTTACTTTGCGGGCAGATAATGATGCACCGATAAGTGTAAGGATAAATGCCGAGAATACCGATGCAAAGCGTTTGTAGTACTCTATTTCGAATTGAGTGATGCTTACTCCGCCGATATTGGCCATACCTCTCGATTTCTGCCTTTTGATGTATTTATATAGTTGTGGTGTAGTCATTTGTTCGAAGTCATTTACCGAAACGAGAAAGTCGCTGGGTGTGACATTTATGGTTGTATCCATCTGCGTTCCGGCAGTGATTTTTTCGCGCATCCCTTCAAAATCTCTTATCGAATAGTTATGTAGTACCCAATGATAAGCTGTATCATATTGAATACGTGTGGCGATAAGACGCGATTTAAGTTCTTTATTTTCAAATTTATCGAGTGCCAGATTAAATCCTTCACGAGATTTGTTGTCGAATCGGTCTATGTAGAGGATAACTCCATCGTCGACCTGCATCTGAATTGAGGTTGCATATTCTACACTCTTATCCCTTACATATTTATTTTGAAAATTGACACGTGTCGAATTTGCCGGCGGAATGATGAAACTTGTCAATATAAAACTAATAAGAGCAATAACTCCTGCCGATATCATATAAGGTTTCATAAGTCGCTTGAAACTCATGCCATTAGAAAGCATGGCTATGATTTCGGAATTATCTGCAAGTTTCGATGTGAAAAATATTACGGCAATAAATACGAACAGCGGGCTGAACATATTACTGTAATAGGGGATGAAATTGACGTAATAATCGAACACAATAGCCTTAAGAGGGGCATTATTGGTAAGGAACTTATCTATTTTCTCATTAATATCGAATACTATCGATATAGACATAAGAAGGGTAATGGAGAATATATATGTCCCCAGGAACTTCTTTATAATGTATCTGTCTAATATCGTTAGTAATTTCATCTATTGGTTTGATAATGCATTTTAAGTAGTGGACTGCAAGATAAGTAAGATATTTAACTGATTATATTCTTCTTGATACATTTTCGATGATTCCCTTTTTCCATGAAGAAAAATCACCAGCAATGATATGTTTCCGTGCTTCTTTTACCAGCCACAGATAAAAAGCCAGATTGTGTATCGAGGCTATCTGAAGGGCTAGTATCTCGTTTACAATAAATAGATGACGAAGATACGCTTTACTATATAATGTATCGACAAACGAAGCACCGTCTTCTTCTATTGGAGAGAAATCGTCAGCCCATCTTTTATTGCGCATATTCAGTATGCCATTCTTAGTGAATATCTGTCCGTTGCGTCCATTGCGTGTTGGCATGATGCAGTCGAACATATCAACACCCCGTTCTATGGCTTCGAGCAAATTGGCTGGCGTACCGACACCCATTAGATAGCGTGGCTTGTCTTTAGGTAGTATTTCATTTACAACCTCTATCATTTCATACATTTTCTCGGTAGGTTCGCCTACAGCTAGCCCCCCGATTGCATTTCCTTCTGCTCCTTTTGATGCAACATTTTCGGCAGCTCTTTTCCGCAGATCGGTATATACACAACCCTGCACGATAGGAAATAGTGCTTGTTTATATCCATAGCTACATTCTGTTTCATTAAATCGTGTAATACAACGATCTAACCAACGTTCTGTTAGTTCCAATGACTTTTTTGCATAGGTATAATCGGCATCACCCGGTGTACATTCGTCGAACGCCATCATTATATCTGCACCGATTGTACGTTCTATGTCCATTACCGATTCGGGGGTAAACATATGTTTAGAACCATCGATATGCGAACGGAAGATAGCACCTTCCTCTGTCAGTTTACGGTTTTCAGCTAAAGAAAATACCTGAAAGCCACCACTGTCGGTCAAAATAGGCTTACTCCAACTGTTAAACTTATGCAATCCTCCGGCTCTTTGCAGTATATCGAGTCCGGGACGAAGATATAGGTGATAAGTATTCCCCAGAATTATCTGAGCTTTTATATCGTTTTCTAGCTCGGGCATATGCACAGCTTTTACTGCGCCTTGCGTACCCACCGGCATAAAGATAGGAGTTTCTATTTGTCCGTGATCGGTAGTGATAAGTCCAGCCCTTGCTTGAGACTGGCTATCGGTATATTGTAATTCAAAATCCATTTATTGGGTTATCAGGCTTGATTCGATTTGGAAGAATCGGCTTCCTTATTTGTTTCTGTATATAGCAGATCCTTTAACTGAACGAGTACAATCGAAGTTTTATTTTTCTTAAGAACGGTAAATTGATATCCTTCCGATTCCAATTTATCATGTGTGTTGGGGATACGACCAAATTTGTCAATTAAATATCCGGCAAGAGTATCGTATTGTTTTTCTTTATCGATAGAGTGTGGTAATCCATTATTTATGTCTGTGATAGAAGCTGTTGCGATTACAGAATAAGCATCATCTGCCATTTTTTCTACAAAAGGAATTTCATTGTCGTACTCATCTTGTATTTCGCCAACTAGTTCTTCCAAAATGTCTTCCATCGTGATAACACCTTCAATGCCTCCGTACTCATTTAGTACCATAGCTATCTGTTGATGTTTCACCTGAAACTCTTTGAGTAATTGACCGATGCGTTTAGTTTCCGGCGTAAAAGATACCGGGCGAATAATGGTACTGATATCTACACTGCCGCTTTTACGCATCTTTTTCAGAATGTCTTTTAAGTGGACAACTCCGATGATGTTATCTACACTGTCTTCATAACAAGGAATACGCGAAAAACCTTCTTCTATAATAAATTCGAGCGTTTTCTCATCATAATCGTTTGCATCAATAGCAACCATCTGCGTGCGTGGAACCATGACCTGACGGGCAGTACGTTCCGAGAAATCGAATGCATTTTTTATTATGTCGAAATCCGTATCTGCATTATTTGCACTTTCTTTTACTTGATCTACGAGATAACGTAGTTCGTCGCTACTATATGTCTCCTGTTCTGAAACGGTATGCAAACCAACAAGCTTTAATACCAGATTAGCAATTCCGTTCAAAACCCAGATGAATGGGCGGAAAAGCCAATAAAAAGCGTGCAACGGATAAGCTACAGCCAGAGTCGTTTGTTCTGAACGTTGTATAGCAAGGGATTTTGGAGCTAACTCTCCAAGTACTATATGTAGAATGGTAATAATAATGAAAGCTGTTACTAACGCTATTGTAGAAATAACATCTGCACTCAGGCTTATATCCAAAAGTGCCAATCCTTGTCTGATGATTTTAGAAACGATAGGCTCTCCAATCCACCCTAAAGCAAGACTCGATATGGTTATACCCATTTGCGTTGCAGCCAAATATCCGTCAAGATGATTGACAATGTGTTTTGATAGAATAGCAGTCCGGCTTCCGGCTTGCGCTTTCATTTCGAGTTGCGATGACCTTACTTTGACAATAGCAAACTCGGCAGCAACAAAGAAACCATTAAGAAAAACAAAAAATAAAGTAACGAGTATCGATAGAAAAATTTCCATATTTAATATGAATGATAATATTGCAAAGATAATATAAAAGTGAAATGAATATTTATTATTCTGCGAAAAGATATGCAATACTCACAGATTCTTATGGTTGGAAATATTCATAATGTTTTCATTTTGAGGAAAAGGATTATTGGTTAGAAATGTAAAATATTATGTTAAAAAATACTTTATAAATATTTTTTTTTACTTCCTTTACAGTACGATGAGAATGACAAAAAGATATTCTCATTGTCTGAATACTGACTAAACGCCTGACTTATTATACCTTAAAGGATACCTGATGATGAAATCTCCTTGCATTAATCTATTGGTTGATGCCATTTTTTCTTCTGAAAATTTGGTAGTTAACTATGTTTTATTAGAGAGAGAAAAACAACAACATAACAAATACTCCTCAGAAAACAAGACTCCGAAACTATTTTACCCTAACAGTTATATCTCAATTGGCATAATGTGCTACTTGAGGTCTTTTTGTTGTGCAAAAATCATACCTGACTACGTCCAGAATCAATCTTAAGATATTGCCAAACAATCATCTAAATCTTTTTAATTATGAAAAAAAGGATCTGTCATCTATTTGTATGTCAGGTCTGAAACCGCAGTGTTAAGCAATTGATATTGCTTCCTAAAACTAAATTAATTCTAATATAAAAATGCAAACAGCTATGAAAATAAATAAATATGTATCTTATCTACATAAAGATTGTTTATGGAAAAGGTTCCTAATATTATTGGTTTTAGTAGGAACAACCAGTCTTTATGCACAAGTTCAGAAAATAAATATAACTGGAATTGTTAATGACGAAGCAGGCGAACCGTTAATCGGTGCGAATGTTGTGGAGAAAGGTACGACTAACGGTACAATGACTGATATGGATGGTGCCTTTAGTTTAAATGTGAGTGACAAAGGAACTATTCAAATAAGGTTTGTCGGTTATCTTGCTCAAGAATTTCCGGTAAATGGAAAAACTTCCTTTAATATTGTTTTGAAAGAAGATAGTAAGATTCTCGATGAGGTAGTAGTTACTGCTCTGGGTATCAAAAGATCTCAAAAAGCATTGAGTTACAATGTACAAGAGATAAAATCGGATGAGTTGACAACTATAAAAGACGCCAATTTCGTTAATTCTCTTGCAGGTAAAGTAGCAGGTGTTAATATCAATACATCTTCTGCTGGTGTCGGTGGCGCAACACGTATCGTAATGCGTGGTACAAAATCGATCACTAAAGACAATAATGCATTGTACGTAATAGATGGTGTGCCTATCTACAATTCAAACAATGGTGGTTTGGATCAGAACAACGAGTATGCTGCTCAACCCCGTGGCGAAGGTATTTCCGATTTAAATCCGGAAGATATCGAAAGCCTGACTGTCTTGACTGGTCCTGCTGCTGCCGCCCTATATGGATCGAGTGCAGCTAACGGTGCAGTTCTTATCACAACTAAAAAAGGTGCTTCGGGTAAGCCGAAAGTGATGGTGTCTAACCAGACTACATTTTCCAATCCGTTTGTTTTGCCGGAGTTTCAAAACAGGTATGGAAACGATGGCAGCTACTCTAGTTGGGGTGCAAAGCAAAACAAATATTCGTATGAACCTTCTGATTTCTTCCAGACAGGTGTCTCTATACAGAATTCAGTAACATTATCGGTAGGTACCGATAAGAATCAAACATATGCTTCGATCGGTTCGGTTACTTCTGATGGTATCATAGAAAACAATACATACGACAGATATAATGTTACACTACGTAACACTACATCTATGCTTAATGACAAGCTGATTCTCGATTTCGGGGTTAGTTATGTTAAGCAAAAGAACCAAAATATGATGGCTCAGGGTAAGTATGGTAACCCATTGACAGGGGCTTATACTTTTCCTCGTGGCGAAGATTTTAATGCGCTTAAAAACTTTGAATCGATAAATCCTGCTGCTGATTACCCTGTACAGAACTGGTCGTGGGGCGACCAAGGTATCGATTTGCAAAATCCATTTTGGGTAATTAACCGAAATATGGATAATGATAAAAAAGATCGTTACATGATCAATGCAAGTCTGAAATATGTACTTAACGATTGGCTGGATGTTGTTGGTCGTGCACGATTAGACAATGCCAATACATTATTTACCCAAAGACGTTATGCATCTACTCTTGCCACTATTTCGGGTCCTTATGGCAGCTATGTTCGTAGAAAGATAGAAGACAAACAAGTGTATGCTGATGCTATTGCTAATATCAATAAACGATGGGGTGATTATTCATTAGCATCTAATATTGGTGTCAGTATTTCCGATATAAGAACAGACTTGATGGGATATGGTGGTAACCTTAAAATTCCTAATTACTTTACTATTCCTAATATTAACAAGAAAGATGGTGGCAATAATCCTGAACAATCAGGACAACATGAGCAAATACAATCTGTTTTTGCCAATGTGGAATTAGGTTGGAAAAGCATGCTTTATCTGACTGTTACAGGTCGTAACGACTGGGCATCGGCTTTGGCAAATACAAATAATAAATCGTTCTTTTATCCATCGATTGGACTATCGGGTGTAATCTCAGAAATGGTAACACTGCCAAGCGCGATTTCATATTTGAAAATACGTGGATCATATTCATCGGTAGGTTCTGCTATTCCACTTAAAATATCGATTCCTACTTATCCGTATGACGGACAAGGTGGAGAATGGGAAACTAATACATATAGGCCTATAGGCGAATTGAAACCTGAAAGAACAAACTCTTGGGAAGCTGGTTTGAGTGCCAAGTTTTTTGGAAACCGTCTTAATTTAGAAGCTACATACTATAAATCGAATACAAAAAATCAAACATTTAATATTCCTATCTCTGCTTCGTCAGGATGGTCTAGTATGTATGTTCAATCGGGTGATGTTGAAAATCAGGGAATTGAAATATCATTAAGTGCCGATAACAAATTTGGTAACCTTACGTGGACTCCAACATTTACGGCAGGTTATAACAAGAATGAAATCAAGTCATTGGCAGATAACATAACAGATCCGTTTACCGGAGAACCTATTGTTATAGATGTACTTGCCCAAGGTGGAATAGGTACCTCTGAGATTCGTTTGATGAAAGGTGGTACAATGGGTGACCTTTGGACTAAAACTAAGCTGAAAATGAACGAAGATGGTAGTGTTTATGTGAATCCTACAACTGGTAGCCCACAATTGGAAAATGAATTGACAAAGGTAGGAACCCTGCTTCCGAAATGGAACTTAGGATTTAGAAATGATTTCACATGGAAAGATTTCAATCTGGGCTTCCTTATCACAGCCCGTTATGGTGGTGTTGTTATGTCGCACACACAAGCTATTCTCGATGGATTTGGAGTAAGTGAGGCATCTGCTTTGGCTCGCGATAATGGCGGTGTGAGAATTGGTAATCAAGTTATCGACGCTCAAAGCTATTATGAAATAACAGGTAGCAGTCAAGGGCTTCTTTCCGACTATGTTTACAAGGCTGATAATATCAGACTGCAAGAACTTAGCTTCGGATATAATCTTCCTTCAAGCTGGTTTAATAATGTAATGAAAGTAAATGTTTCGTTTATAGGACGTAATCTTTGGATGATTAAGAATGATGCGCCATTCGATCCTGAATCTTCGGCTTCTACGGGAACTTATTTCCAAGGAATGGACTACTTTATGCAACCAAGTCTTCGTAATTTAGGATTTAGTATCAAAGCACAATTCTAATCTTGATTTATTAACTATATAAAAAAGAAAATTATGAATAAAAATAAATTTCTATATAAAATAAAGGCTACTGTTGCAGTTGCATTGTGTGCTATAGTATTAGGTGCTTGTACAGACAATTTCTACGATATCAATAAAAATGGTTCTGAGCCTGATGATGAAGAATTTGGTGACTACAAGTTGAAAGCGTTTTTTTCTCAAATGCAAAACATTGTATATCCTGTACAGGAGAATGCTTATCAAATGTGTCAAAATCTGGTAAGCGATGTTTATGGTCGTTATCTGACTATTACAAATGATGGATGGAAAACCAATTATGCGATATTCAATGCGCCTTTAGGGTGGTTAAGTTCTCCATTCAACGACCCTTTCGATCAGATTTACGGAGCATGGGCAATTATCAAAAAATCTTACGATGAAGATGCAGACAGAGCGCATTATTTTGCCTTGGCGCAAATTCTTAGAGTAGCTGCGATGCACCGTGTAACAGACTCGTATGGTCCGATACCTTACTCTAAAGTAGCTAGTGGAAGCATTGTAGTTCCTTACGATACGCAAGAAGAAGTGTATAATGCGATGTTTACCGATTTGAATGATGCAATCGCAGTATTGACCGACTTTGTTGAGAAATATCCGAATTCAAAACCATTGAAAGAATTCGATCAGGTTTATGGTGGCGACTATGTGAAATGGATCAAATATGCAAACTCTATGAAATTGCGTATGGCACTTCGTATAGCATATGGAGACCCTGTATTGGCTAAGAAAATGGCAGAGGAAGCTGTTAGCCAAAAATATGGAATTATTTTAACCAATAGCGATAATGCATACAACGTATACCCTAAAAATCCATATCACAAAGTATGTACAGAATGGGGCGATTCTCGTGTAAGTGCCGATATTGTAACTTATATGGTTGGATATAATGACCCGCGTTTAGGACAATATTTTACAACAACATCTCCTGATGAGAAGTTTACAGGTAAATTAGAAGTACCTAAAGATGCATTTTTAGGGCTGAGATCGGGTATCACAATACCGAGCAAAAGCTGGGGTATGCAATATTCGAATGTAACATTTACCAACTCTTCTAAAGTATTGTGGATCAGCGCAGCCGAACTTGCTTTTGCTAAGGCTGAAGGTGTACTAAGAGGTTGGAATATGGGTGGAGGCACAGCCGAATCTCTTTATAAAGAGGGTATTGTACTTTCGTTCGAACAATGGAATGCCAGTGGAAGCGGTGACTATATGAATGATGATACCAGCAAGCCTGCTGATTATACAGACAAATCATTCCCTGCTAAAGCTTTAAGTACTATTACTATTAAGTGGAAAACAGGTGCTGATTTCGAAACCAATCTTGAGCAAATCATGACTCAAAAATGGATCGCTATGTGGCCATTAGGTATGGAATCTTGGAGCGAGCAACGTAGAACAGGTTATCCTCGTTTCTTCCCTGTTGTGGTGAATGACAATGCTGATCAGAGCTTGACTACAAAATTAGCTGCACGTATTCCTTATCCACCGAGTGAAAAGGAAAATAATTTAACCAACTATAATGCAGCATTACAGTTGTTAGGTGGAGCAGATAACTATAGTACAAAACTATGGTGGGACAAAAAAACTAATAAACCTTGATTGTTTGAGTTTATACTAATAAAAAGAGAGGCTGGTGATCAGTCTCTCTTTTTTTATTTTAGGGTAAAGTAGTGATTATTTTACAGGTAATACTTCAATCCAGTAATCGTCGGGATCGTTGATGAAATATAAACCCATGTCGTGATTTTCGTAACATACACAACCCATCTCTTTATGAAATTCGCGTATTTTATCATAATCACCTTCCACACGTATGCAAAGATGGCTTTCGTTCTCACCTAATTCATAAGCCTCTGTATGGTCTTTGAGCCATGTAAGTTCGAGGCTGAAAGGTGTAACTCCATCGCCAAGATAAACCAGTACAAACGCGCCCGTAGACGATTCTTTACGTCTGATCTCTTTTAAACCTAAAGCTTTTTGATAGAATTCGATACTTTTGTCGAGATTTGTAACATTGATATTAAAGTGGTCGAACCTTCCTTTTATTTCCATTATTTTATTCTTTAAAAATTAATACTTTCACCTCGGTGTTTCCAGCAAATTGATTTACAATCGTATTTCTGTGCTATTTTTTCGAATGCGGCTATTTCTTTATAAGCTTCGTCGAAATGCATAGGCGCAAAAATATCAGTTTTTATTATACTGACAAACTGCTCGGCTCCCTTCATGTAATCTTTGCCTAAACGTGGATCGACAGGGAACATTGCCAGATTGATATCCGTAACCTCATTTGTCAGAAGGTTTAGTTCCGATGAGTAATATGTCTCGGCTTCTTCTATTTCCTGAGGTGTCGATTCTTCATTCCAATGCCAATTGTTGAGGTCTCCGGCATGAAATATCGTTTTATCTTTTGTCCTGATAAGAAAAGAACCGCCTATATCGGTAGAACCGAAGGCTTTTATTTCTAACGTATCGTCTTTGTATATTTCAAGTTTATCTAAGTATATTATACCTTCATCTTTAATTTTGAGATTGTCGAGAATCTCTTTTGAGAAGATATATATAATATCATTTCTTTGCTTTCTCCATTCAAGTATTTCGGGTACAAAGTGATCGTGATGCGAGTGAGTGCATAATATATATAATTTGCCCTCTTTCTGCAATAGTTGTTTATGACCTATTCCCTCAGAAGCATTATCCGCAGAGTCTTTGTAATAATCTATTATGATTGTGAATCCATCACCTTCTATGGCATAGCCGCTGTGATATATGTAAGTTAGTTTCATCAGACGATGTAATATGGTTATATTACTATAACATCATTTCGGGTTGTTTAGTTTACTGTGCTTTATACCGTAGCAGAAATAAATGACAATTCCGATTGCACTCCAGCCTATAAGCCTGAGCCATGTACTCATTGGTAACGATAGCATCTGCATAATACAAATGCCTGCACCCAAAAGGGGGACAAAAGGTACAAATGGAGTTTTGAATGGGCGTTTTAGATCGGGTTGAGTTTTACGCAATACGAGTATAGAAAGGCACACAACGGTAAAGGCAAGAAGAGTTCCTATCGAAACCAGTTCGCTGAGAACATGTAATGGAAACAATCCAGCAAACAGGGTTGTTATCACACTGGCAAATATAGTTGCATTGTGCGGAATGCCATGCTTGCTGTGTATCTTCGAAAAGAATTTAGGTAGCAATCCATCCTTCGATATAGCATAATATATACGAGATTGACCAAGCATCATAACCAGTATAACCGAACTTAATCCTGCAATAGCCCCCAACTTAATAAATGGGCTAAGCCAAGCCAGTCCCTTTCCTGTGCTATCTATTGCCAGAGCGATTGGAGCTGACACATTCAATTCTTTATAGTTTACAATACCAGTCAACACGGCAGTTACAGCTATATATAGTAATGCACATATCATCAGGGATATAAGTATTCCTTTAGGCATATCCCGTTGAGGGTTTTTTGCTTCTTGTGCGGTCGTAGATAAAGCATCGAAACCTAAATAAGCATAGAAAACTACACCTGCGCCCCTAAGTATACCACTCCAGCCAAAATCGCCGAAGTTTCCTGTATTCTCAGGAATATAAGGTGTCCAGTTGTCCAGATTAATATAGGATAAACCGAACCCTATAAATAATAAGATTACCCCAACTTTAATTACTACAATTACATTATTTATTATGGCTGACTGTTTGATACCGCCAATAAGTAAGGCAGATACTATACCGACTATAAACACTGCAGGGAAATTAATAATGCTCCCTGTCATAAACCAACCGTCGGCTGTGTGGTCGAAGGTGGCATGCGATATTTGTGCAGGTAAGGTGATGCCCCATCCTATAAGTAAACTAGTCATATATCCTGACCAGCCAACAGCGACACTCGAACAGGCAAATAAATATTCGAGAATGAGAACCCATCCTATAAACCAAGCTATAAATTCGCCCATTGTAGTATAGCTATAAGAATATACGCTACCTGCAACCGGAATCATTGAAGCAAACTCTGCATAACAAAGTCCTGCCATAACACAACTGATAGCTGAAATAACAAATGATATAGTAAGAGCAGGACCGGCATAAGCTGCAGCGGCTGTACCTGTAATTACGAAAATACCTGTACCAACAATCGCACCGATACCAAGTGTAACCAGATTCGTAGCCGAAAGGTTACGTCTCAATCCCCCGTTTCCGGATTCGGATTCTTTTAATATGGCTGTGATATCTTTTTTTTTGAATAATTGTTGATACATAGTTCTTAGAATTTGAAGAATAGAATCGGCAAAAGTAGTAAGATTTTTGGAATGTGTAGACAATGTCTTGTATCTAAAACCCGAATTGTACTGTCTATTAGCATTTTTTGTCATAAATATACAATGTGGCTTAATTTTATATTGAACTATTTTGTTAAATTTGTTTTTGAGAATATTTAAACCGAATCTTATACCTTCTTCGATAAATCAACACTAAATATTTTCTATTCAGCATATGTGAAATATGTTGATGATAGGTTTCTAAATTATAAGACTCATATAATAAATTTAGATTTTAAAATATAAATATTACTACTATGGTTACACGACGAAATTTCTTAAAAACAGCAGCAATGGCATCCGCCGGACTAGCTGTGGGTAATCTCAGCATGAATGCCGCCAGCTATGGACGCGTTGCCGGAGCTAACAGAAAAGTTAATCTTGCGTGCATCGGTATCGGTAACAGGGGCGAACAAATTATCGGCGACTTTGAACAAACCGGCTTGGCAAATATAGTTGCTCTGTGCGATGTGGATATGGGAGCGCCCCATACTCAAAAAAGTATAGGTAAATATCCTAAAGCAAAACAATTCAAAGATTTCCGCCAAATGTTCGATAAAATGGGCAATGAAATTGAGGCAGTGATGATAGCTGTTCCCGATCATTCGCATTTCCCTATCACCATGATGGCAATGGCTTATGGTAAACATGTCTATGTGGAGAAGCCGATGGCGCGCACATTTTACGAAGCCGAACTGATGATGCAAGCTGCAAAGAAATATCCGAATGTAGTCACTCAAGTTGGTAACCAAGGGCATTCCGAAGCCAATTATTTCCAATTCAAAGCATGGATGGATGCAGGAATTATTAAGGATGTGACTGCCGTTTCGGCTCATATGAATAATCCGCGTCGCTGGCATGGCTGGGATACCAATATTTATAAACTTCCGGCAGGAGAACCTATTCCTTCGACCTTAGATTGGAATACATGGCTTTCTGCTGCTGCTTACCACGATTATAACAAACTGTATCATTATGGTGATTGGCGATGCTGGTACGATTTCGGTATGGGCGCTTTGGGTGATTGGGGTGCACATATATTAGATACTGTACACGAATTTTTAGATTTGGGTTTGCCATACGAGATCAATCCAGTGAAGTTGACAGGCCACAACGATTACTTTTATCCGACATCTTCTACTATTCTTTTCCGGTTTCCGCAACGTGCAGGTATGCCACCTGTGGATGTAACATGGTACGATGGAGTGGACAATCAGCCTCCTATTCCCGATGGATACGGAGTATCGGAACTAGATCCTAATATCCCGGCATCAGGAGCCGGCGAAATAAAAGCAGCGGCACTCAATCCGGGTAAGATAATATACAGTAAAGATTTAACCTTCAAAGGCGGTTCGCATGGAAGTACACTATCTATTATACCCGAATCGAAAGCTAAAAGCATTATATTACCCGAAGTGCCCGAAAGCCCATCTAATCACTTTGCAAACTTCTTGCTGGCATGTAGTGGTGTTGAGAAAACTCGTTCGCCATTCGAAATACATGGTCCACTAAGTCAGGTATTCTCGCTAGGAGTGATGGCTCAACGTTTGAATACAAGGTTATTCTTCGATAGCCGTACCAAACAAATTACGAATAATCAGTTTGCAAATGCTATGCTGACAGGTATACCGCCACGCAAAGGATGGGAAGATTTTTATAAAATATAAATAAGATTGTAATGAAAAAATATGTATTAATACTGTTAACCTGTCTCTTTGCAATAAGCATTTCAGCACAGGATACAAAGTGGGAATCCTTATTCAACGGGAAGAATTTGAAAGGCTGGAAAAAGCTGAATGGAAAAGCCGAATATAAGGTGAAAGATGGAGTTATTATCGGGATATCGAAGTTCGGTGAACCGAATACTTTTTTGGCAACTGAGAAGGATTATGATAATTTTATACTAGAGTTCGATTTTAAGGTCGATGATGTACTTAATTCAGGTGTTCAGTTCAGAAGCCAGAGTCTTAAAAGTTTCAATAATGGTAGAGTACATGGTTATCAGTTCGAAATAGATCCTGCTCCCCGTGCGTGGACAGGTGGTATTTATGATGAAGCCCGCCGTGGTTGGCTTTATCCGATGACATGTAATCCTAAATCTCAGAATGCATTCAAAAATAATGAATGGAATACGGCTCGTATAGAGGCTATCGGCAATTCTATCCGTACGTGGGTAAACGGCATTCCTTGCGCTAACCTGTGGGATGATATGACTCCCACAGGTTTTATAGCATTACAAGTACATGCAATAGGCAATAAGAGCGAAGAGGGTAAAACTATCTCATGGCGAAATATAAGGATTTGCACTACTGATTTAGAGCAAAACAGAACACCCGAAAGCAAAGCTGCACCCGAAGTAAATGCTATTCCTAATACACTCTCTGTAAGAGAAGCTAAGGATGGCTGGAAATTATTGTGGGATGGTAAAACTACTGATGGTTGGAGAGGAGCTAAACTTACTGCATTTCCGGCTAAAGGCTGGGTTGTAGATAAGGGTATCTTGAAAGTGATAAAAAGCGACGGAGGAGAATCTACAAACGGAGGCGATATCGTTACCGAACACATGTATAAAAACTTTATGTTAAGAGTCGATTTTAAAATTACCGAAGGGGCTAATAGTGGTATTAAATACTTTGTAAATCCCGGTTTGAACAAAGGTGAAGGATCAGCTATCGGTTGCGAATATCAGGTATTAGACGATTTGAAGCATCCGGATGCCAAGTTAGGCGTGAAGGGTAACCGAACATTGGGATCGCTGTATGATCTTATTCCTGCGCCGGATAATAAGCCTTATAAGCCGAATGAATTCAACACGGCACTTATTGTTGTCAAAGGCAGTCATGTAGAACATTGGCTCAATGGCGTAAAGATTGTTGAATATGAGCGAAACAATCAAATGTGGAATGCTTTGGTTGCATACAGTAAATTCCGTGATTGGCCTAACTTTGGGAATGCAGAAGTTGGTAACATTCTTTTGCAGGATCATGGAGATGAAGTGTGGTTTAAAGATATAAAAATAAAAGAATTGTAATTAAATCGATCTATAAAATAATGTGAGTTTGATGCTTTATTGTGTCAAATTCACATTATTTGTAAATATCGCATTTAAACTTAGCTATACAGTAATATTATCTGCATTTTTTTTTATTATCTTTGTTTTCTCTAAAAATAGAAGACAGAATGAAAATCACAATTATTGGAGCGGGGAATATGGGGGGTGCTATTGCATGCGGTCTTGTTGCTGGCAATGGTTTTGCACCACAGAATATAACGGTTATTGATCATACAGGAAAAAACGTATCGCGACTTAAGGATTTTGACCCGAACATGAATGTTGTGGTGGGTACTTATGATTCGTTGAGTGATGCCGATGTTGTTATTTTAGCTGTCAAACCATGGCTTATTGAAGAGGTGGTCATGGAACATAAAACTTTGTTGGAAAATCCCAATCAGATGCTTGTATCTGTTGCAGCAGGCATTACGTTAGCTCAATTGGCAGGATGGACTAAACTTCAAAAGCCTGTTTACCGTGTGATGCCAAATACGGCTATAGCTCTGCGAGAGAGCATGACTTTTGTCTCTTCTATTAATGCAACAGAAGAACAAGATAGGGTGATAATAGATGTCTTTTCGGAATTAGGAAAGGTTGAATATATTTCCGAAAAATTATTGCCGGCAGCAACTTCACTAGGTTCTTGCGGTATTGCCTTTGCTTTTCGATATGTACGGGCGGCAATGGAAGGTGGAGTCGAAATGGGGCTTTATCCCAATCAGTCGAGAGATATTGTTATACAGACACTACGTGGTGCAATTGATTTACTTGAAGCGAATAACTCCCATCCTGAGGCTGAAATTGATAAAGTTACTACTGCCGGAGGGATTACAATCAAAGGGCTTAACGAAATGGAGCATGCCGGATTTACATCTGCTGTAATCAGGGGATTAAAAGCCAGTAATGTGAAATAACCAGAATAAATTTAGAAATAATAAAAAGCAGCTATGAAGAGAGTTATAGCTGCTTTTTTGTTTGTTGTTTTCTTAGATCTCACTTCGCAAAAACTCATTGCGTTCTGATTAAGAATTAGGAACAAATGGATACATCCTCTGTCATTGGCTTTGCCGAACGTATTTATTGTGAACTATGAGATGTTCGCTCGTAACAATAAATAAATTACATATAAATTGCTTTTTTCCTTTCAGCACGGCAGAGAGATGCAGCCTCTAAATTAATTCGCCACTAAATTATACAGACTTGATATCGTATAAAAACGGATGAATACTTTGTTCGTATCCGTGTCACTAAACTTAACGTTTTTGTCGCAAATATTTACAATATCAAGTTTAATCTGCCTTTCTTAGAAGATTTTAAAGTTGTTTTTACTATACTCTCTTTTCTTCTCTGTCATTCCGAAACGTAGTGAGGAATCTGTCTGTTTTATAATGAGACAACAACAATAAATTCCTCACTACGTTTCGGAATGACAGACTGTACAAACGATAGATACTAATCATAACTTATAATTCTTAATTGTTTACACACTCTCTGATCCCTTCTTTATGGAAGGCTAGGAGCTGTTAGTTTTCGAACTCCCACCAGCCTACTTCATTATTGATAATATCTATATCTCACTTTGTAGTATCACATTGTATTGTAGATTATTATTGAATAAGGTTAAAATAAAAGTGAAATTTGACACATCTGTTTCGCATATATATGTTATCTTTACAAATTAGTAACGGACTGTCCTGACGGATTTGAAGACGAACTATCGAGGCTTATTTATCGCCATCTTTTAAGTAAGATGACCCTCCAAAAGCCTCCCCAGACAGAAGAAAGAAAAACTATATATAATGATTTACAAATGGAATTACGAAGCCCTAAAAAACCAGCAACTAGAGCAAAGAGATAAGCTCGCTAAGGAATTAGGTATCAGTCCTATCCTTTGTCAACTATTAATGAAAAGAGGTATTGCTTCGGTAGATGAAGCGAAGAAATTTTTCAACCCCGACTTGAGAGATTTGCACGACCCCTTTCTTATGCCCGATATGGGCAAAGCCATTGATAGAATAGAACAAGCACTGGGACAAAAACAACGTATATTGATATACGGAGACTACGACGTGGATGGAACCACTGCTGTGGCTCTTGTGTATAAGTTTTTACGCAAGTTCACGACCAATCTCGATTACTATATTCCCGATCGTTACGACGAAGGATATGGTATTTCGGAGCAGGGAATAGATTATGCCGATGAAACGGGTGTAAAACTGATTATTGCTCTCGATTGCGGTATCAAAGCTATCGAAAAAGTAGCTTATGCTAAAAGTAAAGGAATCGATTTCATCATCGGCGACCATCACATGCCCGATGATGTATTGCCCGATGCAGTGGCAGTTATAGATGCTAAACGGTTGGATTCTACTTATCCCTACGAACATCTTTCAGGTTGTGGTGTAGGGTTCAAGTTGGTACAGGCATTAGCTCAAAATAATAAAATAGACTTTTCGGAACTAACGGAGTTACTCGATTTAGTGGCTGTTAGTGTTGCATCCGATATTGTACCTATAACCGGTGAAAACCGCATACTTACATACTATGGACTGAAACAGATTAATTCAAATCCGAGTCTAGGCTTGAAAGGAATTATCGATATTTGCGGACTAACTTATAAAAATATCACGGTAAGCGATATTATCTTTAAGATAGGGCCACGTATCAATGCTTCGGGTCGTATGATGAAAGGCAAAGAAGCAGTTGACTTGCTTCTGGCAGGAACAATCGAAGATGCGCGTGAAAAAAGTGCAAATATAGACCATTACAACGATAACCGCCGCGAGCTGGACAAACGTATCACCGATGAAGCCAACACTTTTATCGATGAACACGTAGATATGAGTAAAAAAAACAGTATTGTTATTTATGATGAAAGCTGGCACAAAGGAGTAATCGGAATAGTAGCATCCCGATTGACAGAGAAGTACCTCCGTCCGGCTGTTGTACTTACTAAATCGCATGGATATATCACCGGATCGGCTCGTTCGGTCATGGGATTCGACGTTTATAAAGCCATCGAGGCATGTAAAGATATTCTCGAAAACTTTGGTGGTCATACATATGCTGCCGGATTATCGCTCAAAGAAGAGCATCTGGCAGAGTTTAAACGCCGTTTCGAAGCACAGTCGATGGAAATGATCGCACCCGAAATGATGCGCCCTCAGATAGATGTTGATGCTGAACTGCCGTTCAAAGAAATAGATGCTAAATTCGCCCACGATTTAGCTCTTTTTGCACCGTTTGGACCCGAAAACTTGAATCCGATCTTTACAACCCGTAATGTGCAGGATTATGGAACCAGCAAACTGGTCGGTAAGGACAATGTGCATCTGAAGTTGGAAATGATAGACCAAACAACGTCTTTTCCTAAAAACGGTATTGCGTTCAGGCAAAGTGCTTATTATGATATGGTAAAGGAAGGAACTCCATTTGACATCTGTTATACTTTAGAGGAAAATACACATAATGGGAAAACAAGCGTTCAACTTTATGTAAAAGACATAGATACAGGACAATTAGTCAACAAATAAAATATAGAAAGGAGTAGGATATGAAGAAGAATTTATTATTAATTACTACATTATTGTCTCTTTCGCTATTAGCATGTAGTAGTAAAAGTGCTACAACAGAGGCTGATAAAAATAGTGTAACCGATACATTGAGAATGAAGCAGAATGATAGCTATATTCCGGCTGATATCTATAAAGGCGCAGATGAAAAAGAATTGAAAGTTACTCTGGTGGGGCATGGCTCGGTCATGTTTGAATATGAAGGTAAAATTATTCAGGTAGATCCTTACTCGTCGGTAGCTGATTATTCAAAATTACCAAAAGCTGATTTGATTCTCCTTACTCATGAGCACAGAGATCATCTTGATAGTGCTGCTATTGCTCTGACTAAAAGGGCTGATACTCATTTTATTGTATCTAAGGTATGTAATGAAATTTTAGGATATGGCGATATTATGAGTAATGGAAATAAAACCGAATGGAGTGGTATTGCTATCGAAGCAGTTCCTGCCTATAATATTGTAAACAAGTTACCCAGTGGAGAACACTATCATCCTAAAGGTAGGGGCAATGGCTATGTACTTACTTTTGGTACACTAAAAGTTTATGTGGCTGCCGATACAGAAAATATACAGGAAATGAATCGAGTGAAAGGAACAATAGATATTGCCTTTTTACCGAAGAACCTACCTTATACAATGACTGATGAAATGTTTATAGATGCAGCTAAAAGAGTTGCTCCTAAAAACTTATATCCGTATCATTTCTCAGAATTTGACGAAGCTAAAATTGGTGCTGCTCTTAAAGATACCGGTATTAAATTAGTGGTAAAACCAATGAGCAATAAGTGAATAATTAGTTAATATGCCAATATGCCAATGAGTAAATGTCGTTATCGAAGCATATAATTGCAGTTGTTTAATTGGCATATTGGCACATCACTAGAAATGGATACTTTTCACAAGATATTACATCGGTATTGGGGTTATACCAAGTTTCGCCCATTACAAGAAGATATTATCCATTCCGTCAGTCAAGGAAAAGATACACTGGGGCTTATGCCCACAGGTGGAGGGAAATCACTGACCTTTCAGGTGCCGGCAATGGCGATGGAAGGTCTTTGTCTTGTCGTAACACCACTTATTGCCCTGATGAAAGATCAGGTAGATAACCTTCGTCAGCGTGATATAAAAGCACTGGCTGTCTATTCGGGGATGACTCATCAGGAGATACTTACTACTCTCGAAAATGCCATTTACGGCGATTATAAATTTCTGTATGTTTCTCCCGAGCGTTTATGTACAGAGCTTTTCTTAAACAAGCTCAAGCACATGACCGTATGCCTGCTTGTGGTAGACGAATCGCATTGTATATCGCAATGGGGATATGATTTTCGTCCTTCTTACCTCAAGATAGCCGATATTCGCGAACATCTGCCAAATGTTCCTGTACTTGCTCTGACAGCGACTGCTACTCCCGAAGTCGTAAATGATATTCAAGAGCGGCTACATTTTGCTAAAAAGAATGTTTATCAAAAGAGTTTCGAGCGAAATAATCTGGCCTATATTGTCCGTACGACAGAGAATAAGCCCGAAGAATTGGTCAAAATTGTAGAAAAGATACAGGGTTCAGCCATCATTTATGTACGTAGCCGTCAAAAGACAAAAGAGATTTCTGATTTTCTTGTAGCCAATGGCTTTTCGTCAGATTACTATCATGCCGGATTGAGCGGCAATGATAAAGTACGTAAGCAAAATGCATGGAAGAATAACGAAAGCCGTATCATTGTCAGTACCAATGCCTTTGGTATGGGTATCGATAAGCCCGATGTTCGTTTGGTGGTACACACCGATTTGCCCAATTCCATCGAGGAATACTTTCAGGAAGCAGGCCGTGCAGGTCGCGACGGAAAAAAGGCTTATGCTACAATTCTTTATACCAAATCGGATAGTACCAAGCTAAAGAAGCGTATTCGAGATGAATTTCCCGAACGAGACTTTATTGTAAATGTCTATGAATCTTTATCATATTTTTTTCAGATAGCCGAGGGATTCGGTATGGGCATGGCTCACGACTTTAGTATCATGCAGTTTTGTGCTACTTACAAATTACCTGTTTTGCCGACACATAATGCCCTTAAAATACTCGATTTGGCAGGTTATATAGAATATACCGATGAGGTAGATAACCGTTCGCGGCTGTTGTTTCTTGCTTATCGCGACGAATTGTACCAATATAATTTCAGTAAAGAGTACGACGAGCTGATCAGCATGATTCTGCGACTTTACACAGGCTTGTTCTCTAACTATACTACTATTGATGAAAAGGCAATAGGACATCGATTAAACAAAACACGGAAAGAGGTCTATGAGATGCTCAAAATGCTGAAAAAGAGAAATGTGATAGATTACATTCCCCACAAAAAAACGCCTCTTGTTGCATATACCCGCCCTCGCCAGAATGTGAAATATGTAAGTATTCCGCAGCTGGTTTATGAAGAACGTAAATCACGTTTTGAGAAACGCATTACAGCTATTACCGATTATGTGGAAGGCAACGATATCTGTCGCAGCCGTATGTTAATCAGTTATTTTGGAGAACATGATATAAAAGGCTGCGGTCAATGCGATGTTTGTCTTACAAAGAATGATAGTGGTTTGAGCAACAAACGTTTCAATGATATATCTTCATTAATCAAGGATCTTTTAAGCGAGAACAAAATAGTTAGCACGAAATCTATTTTAGATTCCCTGTCCGATTATCGCCCCGATGATGTGAGCAGTGTTATCCGTTTCCTTGTAGATAGGGGAGAACTGCTGCTGCATCTGGATAGGGTGCGACTTCCTGACTAACCATTAATTAGACGCATAGTTTCGTAAGGAAGAGACGAAAATCCCAGTTGTTTATAAAGATCTTTTCCATCTTCTGTCGCTATTAAATCAATGGTAGTAACCCCTATAGCTTTTGCTTCTTCTATAATTGCTTGAATAACTTGTGTGGCTATACCTTGTCTTTGATATTCCTTATAAGTAAGTACATTCAGTAACGTTCCGGTAATACCGCTGATAAACGAAGGACTGGCTGGTCTTTCCTGAGTCATTAAGAATGCTGTTGAAACTATTTTACCTTCTTTACAGGCAAGTATAGCTACAAAATCACCCAGTGAAATGTGTTTCGAATAATAGCTTCGTGATTGATCTCTTATAATACTTTCATCGTTTTCAGACAAATGACCTATTTGTACTTTCAAAAAATCGATACGAAGTTGTACGAGATCCTCTATATCTTTTTGAGTTGCTTTGCGAATACTTATTAGAGACATACTATATCAATATAATTTTTTACAATCCTACGCTCTCTCTTAAAAAGTCGATGGATTCGAAGATATCCTCTTTACTGGCTGTCTGATCTATTTTTACTTTACCCACGTCCGACAACAGAGTGAAGTTTACAGTATCAGCCGATTCATTCTTTTTGTCGTGCTTCATATATTCGTACAAACGTTCGTAATCGTCACAATCGAAAGGGAAGCCCTCGTAATTATCTTTTATAAAATAAACAGTAGAATACAATTTATCTTTTGGAAAATTACTTATTTTCTGAGACAGATACAGTTCACAGATGATACCCCAAGCCACTGCATAACCATGTTGAACAGGCTTATTTATCTCGTACGAAAGGCTCTCGAAAGCATGACCGATGGTGTGGCCTAAGTTCAGTGCCTTGCGTAGTCCTTTTTCGAAAGGGTCTATTTCTACAATCCGTTCTTTCACGCCTACCGATTCTACAACTAGTTCTTTCAGTTTGCTATAGTCGATTTCTTCGGTATTGAAACTAATAGTTCTTTTCCAAACCTCGTCACTGTCTATTAGCCCGTGTTTAATCATTTCGGCATAACCCGATAAGAAATTCTGATGATCTAAACTTTTAAAGAATAGTGAATCTATCAGTACAGTTTCGGCAGGGGCAAATGCACCTATCTCGTTCTTCAATCCATTGAAGTTAATGCCTGTCTTGCCTCCTACGGCAGCATCTACCGCCCCTAAAAGTGTAGTGGGTATATTGATGCATTTTATGCCACGTTTGAAACTGGCGGCGGCAAACCCACCAATATCAGTAAGCATACCTCCACCAAGATTAACAAGTAATGAATGACGTGTTGCTCCATTTTCTGAAAGAAACTTCCAGATGGAAGCAAGTGATTCTATATTCTTATTGTTATCTCCTGCTTTAATAACGATCTTACCTGCTTTAGCTATCTGCTCATTATCTCGAATAAAAGGATAGCACAGTTTTTCGGTGTTCTCGTCCGTAAGTACAAACAGCCTGTCGAAAGGCAACTGTTTGAGTATATTTGATAAATCTTTATTTATATCAGTCGATTTGATTACTTTTTGCATGCTTATTCTCTTTTATTAAAAACAACTACCTTCTTCAAATTTATATCCTCGAAGGAGTTCATCTATTTTCATCGCTTTCTTTCCTGCCAGCTGAATTTCTTTTACATCGATAAATCCATCTTTACAGGCAATATGCAGATATGTTTTATTATCAGTATGTATACTGCCCACGTGATGCGATTCTTCTGAAAACAGAATGTCGGCAGCATATATTTTTACTAATTGTGCATCTTTATCTTTATCGCTCAATTCTGTCCATGCAGCAGGGTAAGGTGACAAACCTCTGATTAGGTTATATATACGTTTTGCTGAATTGTTCCAATCGATACGGCATGTATCTTTAAATATCTTCGGGGCGGCTTTCAAGTCACTCTCTTCTTTAATAAATTGCTGCTGATCTACTGCATCTACTTTATCTTCTAGAAGCATGTCAACTGTTTTGCGGACTAACTCTGCACCCATACTCATTAGTTCATCGTGAATCTTACCTGCATTGTCACTTTCCCCGATCGGCACTTTTTGCTGAAGAATAATCTTACCAGTATCTATCTCATGCGTAAGAAAAAAGGTAGTAGCACCTGTCTCTTTCTCACCATTTATAATTGCCCAATTGATAGGGGCAGCACCACGATATTGAGGCAACAGTGAAGCATGTAGATTGAATGTTCCTAAACGGGGCATATTCCAAACTGCTTCGGGAAGCATACGAAAGGCTACTACGATTTGCAGGTCGGCATTCAAGGCTTTTAAATCGCTTAAAAAGGCTTCATTTTTTAATTTTTCGGGTTGCAGCAGAGGTAGATTTTGCTCTAAAGCATATTTCTTTACTGCCGAATATTGTATTTTATGTCCTCTTCCACTCGGCTTGTCGGGCATAGTGATAACTCCGACAATATTATAATCGTTTTCGACAAGTATCCTCAAACTTTCTACTGCAAAGTCGGGAGTACCCATGAAAACGATACGTAAATCTTGTTTATTCATTCCTTAGTTTCTTGAACGAGGTGTATTTTCTTTATCTTTATTTCTGAAAATTCCTCTTTGAAAAAATATTGTTTTGATAAGCCATAACATGATCACTGTCACACATGCAACTGCAATAGTTGCGCCCGATCGTAGTATAATTTTCAGCGAAATTGGTTGTATATCCCACAATGCCAATACCAGAAGGGTGGCTCCTGTGAGAATAATAATTGTAGAAAGAACACCAATAAATGATTTCATAAATGTTGATTTTTAATGGTTTATTCAATACAAATATAGGAACAATCAATTGAACTCAATTTGAAAGAATCATTTTTAATTCTTAAAATTTTGCCTATTGGCTCTACTGAATTTATTCTTCGGTAAAATTTTCCACCAATATCTCCCTATATCCATTTAGTATACTTGATTTGGATACAAAACCGAGATATATTCCATTCTCATCTATAACGGGTAGATTCCAGGCTTTAGTTTCGTCAAAGAGGTTCATTATCTTATCTGTCGCCATTGTTATGACAACAGTTGCCGGTGGAGAAGTCATGAAACGTTTTACTTTGAAGCGGTTGTATAGTTCAGGACGAAACATTATATTCCGTATATTATCGATCATAACAATTCCAAGGAAATGATTCTCTTCGTCTACTACCGGAAACACATTTCGTGGCGAACGAGATATTACTTTTACAAGATCGCCCAATGTCATTTCGGGGTTTATCGTTTGGAATTCTGTTTCTATCAGCGATTTTATTTTCATCAGAGTTAGTACCGCTTTATCTTTTTGATGGGTAATCAATTCTCCTTTCTGAGCCAGACGCATCGAGTAGATACTATGTGGTTCGAACATTTTGATTGTAGCAAATGAGCACGCCGAAACAATAAGCAGTGGTAATAACAATTCGTATCCCCCTGTTAGTTCTGCAATAAGGAACGTTCCTGTCAAAGGTGCATGCATTACTCCGGCCATAACTCCGGCCATGCCCATCAGAGCGAAGTTCTCTTCGGGCAAAAGAGGGATGTATTGTCCTAATGACGAGTTGTTGAGAATAAATGCAAATATAAATCCTGCAATAGCTCCCAGGAATAGCGAAGGTGCAAATATACCACCCGTACCACCACCACCATTCGTTGCACTCGAAGCAAATACTTTCAACAAAAGCACTGCACTAAGGAATATAACGATTGTCCAACGAGTATCTTGAAATTGGAAAAACAAGCTATTATCGAGCAAATGACTATAATCTCCCGAACCATCTATCAGAGCGTTTATTGTATCGTAACCTTCCCCATATAATGGTGGTAATAAAAATATAAGTACACTAAGTATGCTGGCTCCGAGGATGAACTTTCTCCAATAAGATAATTTTTTGAATTTACCCTCTATCCAGTTCATTGCCCGCGTAAAATATAAGGATACAATTCCACAGAAAGCACCGAGCAGAATTACATAAGGGATACGCTCCATCTCGAACTGATCCGTATGAGAATATGTAAAGAGTGCTTTAGTTCCCATGGTCAGGTAAGAAACGGTAGCAGCTGTTACTGAAGTTACAAGTAAGGGTAATACGGTAAAGGTTGTCAGATCGAGTAAGAGAACTTCTACCACAAATACCAATCCTGCAATAGGTGCTTTAAAAATACCTGCAATGGCACCAGCTGCACCACAACCGATGAGCAGCATCAGGTAGCGTTGCTCGAGCTTGAATAAACGACCAAGGTTAGAGCCGATTGCCGAACCGGTCAACACGATAGGAGCCTCAGCTCCGACCGATCCCCCGAATCCGATCGTGATCGAACTGGCTATTATTGATGTATATGTATTATGCAGCTTGATAAAACTTCTGCTTTGCGATATCGCATATAAGATTTTGGTAACCCCATGGCTGATATCGTCTTTTACTATATATTTTACATACAGCCCTGCAATAAGGATACCTACAACCGGATATACCAAATACAAATAATTCGCTTTATCTTCTATCAGATTGGATGTAAGCAGATGTTGTATAAAGTGGATCATCGTTTTAAGAACAAACGCAGCTAAAGCGGTGAAGATTCCGATTAGAAAACTAACGAATAAAACGACCTGTTTTTCTTTTACATTCTTCGTTTTCCAAATAATAAAACTACTGTAGATATTTTTGAGAAGCATCATTGTTAAAGGTCAGAGACCTATTTTTCGCTTTGAAGAGTGTAATAATCAAAGCTTGTTGTTAATTATAACTAGGCAATATAGTAAATATTTTTCACATTATATAATCGCGTATCAAAAGTAGAAAAAAATGAGCATATTCAATAATATTTCAAGGATAAGTGAGTGTTAAAAGAAGGGAGTGGATAATATAGGAAATTTAACCCGCTATACCAGCTATTTAGATTTAAGATATATGTGTTACTAAAGATTACGAAATGGGGTAAGATTAGGTTCATACAAAAAAAGGATGTCGCTTACAGGCGACATCCTTTGCTAATTCAGCTAAATATGTTCTCTATTATTTGCCAATTTTAGAATCTCGTAAACAATCCAAAATTAAATAGTCCTTTATACCCAAATCCCATTTCACCGAAGAAACCCAATCTGTCGCCATATTTCACACCTATAGGGCTTAGTTGGAAATTTAGATTTGTATGACTTTTGGTATCTTCGCCTCCGTCGTTCATTTTATACTTCTGATCGTATATTGTACCTCCCAGACCGACGGTACTATAAAATGTGAAATTCTCTCTTCGGAAATAAATATAATCAGCTTCAGCTGCAATTGTATAATAGTGGCTCTTAAGTTCACCACTTTTCATAACATCAACAAAAGCTGTGGCTCCGGCTCTCTCATACGAAAAATTGGCACCCACATTAATTTTTTCGTTTAAACTATATTTGTATCCCAAATTAAATGCGCCGTTAAAAGTTTTATCGCCTCCGACTACATTCTTTGTTGCATCTGTAATCAGAATGTCTGATAAACTGTTTATAGCCTCATTTGATGTACCCACACCGTATCCGCCTCTTAATTCGTGTCTCCTATTTTGTGCTGATAGGTTAAAAGCCAAGCATACTAAAAATAGTCCCAATATAATCTTTTTCATATATTTTTTTTGTTTAGTGTTAAATAATTTTTAAAAACTAGCATATATTAATATAACAAAAGATTATTTTAAGAGTTTTCAGTATAGACTTATTTTTTGATAGAAAAAATCTAAGCGTGTTATGAGAAAAACGATACCTATGCATCTTATCCATTTACAGACTATTACACTTAATTATATGGCGAGTCGATTCATTGGGGATAAGTTGCAATGGTGTATGCCAAACAAAAAGGGTGCGAAGTATACTTCGCACCCTTTTTGTTCTTACCTTATCTCTTAATGGCCAATTTAATTAAACGAATACACGACTCTGTCATCCCGAAATGTAGTGACGAAATGGAGGATACTGGACGATAGCAGAGACGAATATTGTGGGTTCTCCTGTTATTATTTTACAGCAGGCTGTACCCATTTGAATATATAAGAGTCAGGTGGTACAACCAATCGTTCCGAAATTTTAGTCATACGTGCAGGTAGCTTCATTAGAAAATCGCGGGCGCGTTCGGCTTCGTCCGTCAATCCTGTAATTTTATCTATATTCCATTTATTTATCAGTTTTTGCATGATGTCTACATAATCGGTGGCAGTATATACTCCTATACGTTGTGCTGCATTCGAGAATTGTTCGAAGGCCGTACTTATCTTTTGTCCCGATTCTCTTAAAAAATGGGCAGGCATAAGAATCTTTTGCTTCATCATATATTGAAAAGCAAGCATCATTTCGCTCGCATCTACCTCGAATATAGAATTGACAAATTCACTGTATGCATGGTGGTGTCTCATCTCGTCGCTTGCAATGCGTTTACACATTCTCGACAATTTATCATCTCCAGCCTTTTTAGCCATTTCTGCAACGCGATTGTGCGACACAAATGTAGCGAGTTCTTGAAAACTGGTATAAACAAAGTTTTTGTAGGGATCGCGCCCTGTACCAATATCGAATCCGTCACTAATAAGATGTTGAGTGGTTTGCTCGATTTCTCTCATATTCACTCTGCCAGAAAGGTAAAGATACTTATTTAGCAGGTCGCCATGGCGATTTTCCTCACTCGTCCATTGTCTGATCCATCTCGACCAGCCGTTACGTTCCACATTGTCTATGCCTTCTACCTGCATCAGCCACGATTCGTATGTGGGTAGGGCTTCCTCGGTAATGGTGTCGCCTACCAGCACCACCCAAAAGTCGTAAGGTAGATCTTTGGCCAGTTCGCGCAATTCTTTTACATCATCGAAAAACGTTTCTTTTTCCGAATTGGGTAAATAGTCGGTTGGCTGCCATATTTTTTCGACAGGTATTAAATATTGATCGATAAAGGTATCGACATTTTTCTCTAAGAAGCGCATGACTTCTAAGCGGATATTTTTTGTGGACATTCTATTGTGTATTATGTATGTTATGCCTTTATAGTAAAGGGCTCGTGTTTGTAAAGGTAGGATTATAAATGAATGGTAATCTGTAAGGTGTCGGATTTCTTTTTTTTATAACTTATTTTATGATAAGAGTGGTGTCGTTATGTTTGTAATTAGTTTTATCTATACAAAAAAGTAAGACCTATCAGCTCATCTTTTTATTTTTTTTAAATGCTTACTTCCTAGCAGGATTATATTTGTCAAACTGTATTTTCATATTGATTTATTTTCTTACTCATTTTACTTACTTTCTATTTATTAATCGGTTCTTAAGAATTAAATTATAAATCTCATCTCTGAAATTTCGGGCTACAGGCATTTTATATGATTTTACGTTCAACTGATTGCCATCGATAGCATTAACCTGATTAATATTTACAATATATGAACGGTGAATCTGCTGAAAAATATCCTGAGGCAATGATTCGTGCAGCTGTTTCAGAGTAGTATATACTACTTCTTTGCACGAGACAGTCTGAATGACAACATAATTTTCCATGCTTTCAATAAAGAGAATATCTTTGAACAGAACCTTTTTTAACTGCTTGTCGCTCTTCACAAATATATACTCATTCGTTTCTTTTTGTTCCGTTTGTAAAAGATCATGAACCCTGTTGACTGATTTTAGGAAGCGATCAAAAGATACAGGCTTCAAAAGATAATCCACTACATCAAACTCATAGCCTTTAAGGGCGTATCGCTCATAAGCTGATACAATAATTACTTTAGGTGGATTTGTCAGGTTCGACAGCAATTCAAGTCCTGTCATCTCAGGCATTTCAATATCAAGAAATATAAGGTCAACTTGTTGGGTCTTCAGCATTGTGTTTAGCTGAACAGCATCTTCAAACTCCCCAATCAAGGTGAGGAAATCTATCTTTTCGATATAACCCCGCAAACCTTTTCTTGCCATGGGCTCATCATCTGTAATGACGCATTTTATTTTCATATCAATCTGTGCTTATCGTCAAATTAACAACAAACATACTTTCTGTTTGTTTAATCTCTAAGTTATATTTATTTGGATACAACAGATCGAGGCGTCGTTTCAAATTCTCAATACCTATCCCTTTCTCCTTTTTGTTGTTAGTATTTTGAGATTGGGATATTGAATTTTTTATCTCAGACTGAATTTGACTTCCGTTTAACTTCATTTCCAGTTGTATTCTGTATTCGCCTCTTACATATTTGAAGGCATTTTCGATCAAAGGTTGGAATAAAAGAGGGTGTATTTTTTGCTCTTTCAATTCCGGGTCGAAATACAAATCCAGAACAAGCCTTTCACTCATTCGTAACTGTTGAAATGCAATGTATGACTTCAGGTAATTTATTTCCTGTTCCATTGTTACCTCCTTTTCTATATCATAGAGCTGATATCGCAACAGGTCAGATAACTGCTCGATACTTTGTTTTGCTTCCTTGTTTTTTTCATCTACCTGAAAATAAATCGTGTTTAAAGCATTGAATAGAAAATGTGGGTGGTATTGAGATTTCAGGAATTTTAGTTCGGTTTCTAATTGATCGACTTTTACTTTTTCTAATTGAAGGCTTTGTTCAACAAAACTTTTAGATAAAATCCGATTGCGTATCATCGTATAGTAGAGAAGCAATAGAATAGATCCTGTCACATTAATCAATAGTGATTCCCGCCATCTAAAATCCATCTCGGTTATATAAGAAATAATAAATATATGGATGAAATTTAAGAGGATGAAGTTTATCAGAAAAACAAACACGTATTCTTTCCAGTTCGCTCTCTTTTTATCTTTGTTTTTATTAATAAAAAGCTGAGCCATTCGTTGATAACCATAGCTTGCTAAATAGAAAGCAACAAAAGTTACTCCTAAAGCCTGTATACGTGCCTTTAAAGTAAAAGCACTAAACTCCCATATTCGCTCATCATAAGCAATATCCACAACAATAAATAAACATATTGAAAGTGTTAATGCGATGAAGAAGGTATTAATCCATTCGTGCTTTAAGTTCATTTGCTATTATTTTTCATCTTTAATGCTACAAATCTATTCGTTTACTTTCTTTTATTTTCATTTTACACTTACACGAGGGCGATTAGAATGAAAGATATTGTATGCGTAAATATACATACTAAATTTTGTAATTAGGGCAGACAATACAACGAGCATATGCCAAACCCCAAAACCGCTTGTTAGCTGACGTTCTTCTTTTTATTTAAGCCTTTCAAATATCAAAGAAGAAAATGCCCTGACTCCAATCCTGATACACTCTTCATCAACCCCAAAATAAGGAGCGTGCATCATTGCTATAATTCCTTTTTCGAAATTAGAACCTCCGAGGAAAAAATATACTCCGGGTATTTTTTGTTGAAAATAAGCAAAATCATCATTCGAATAAGGAACTTGTCCGTAACAAGCTGTAACAATTCCTTTTCCATAAATACTATCAAGTACATTTATTGAACTATTTGTCAGTTTTGGGTCGTTCTGAACAATCGGATTCCCTCTTATATATGAAACGGAAAGTAATTGGGGAGAATAATTTTCGTCTTCGATTACTTTCTTAATAGTAGGAATGATATTTTTTAATCTGGCTGAATCAGTTTCAAATAATTGAGCTTCAATGTATAATTTATCGTTTTCAGAATAAATTCTAAAATATTCTTCCGCAATTAAAAAGTCTTTGAAAATGGTGTTCGGGTTTGTTAATCCAATCTCAGGGTCAATAAGCGACTGTAGTTCCCATGGTTTACTTCCGTCTTTCGATCTAATTAATGAATTGCGAATTTTGGTTGCGAGTTCTTTTGCTTCCTCTTCGGATAGCGTGTTTTTAAGTTCTATTCTTACTTCTTTCTGGTAAGGAAACATTTCATTCGGCTTTACCAATATTTGCCCAACCGATGCTGGTGTTACATGAAGTCCATAAATTTCATCAACCTTAAATTTAGTAATTAATCCATTTTCAAGCATACCTTTTGCTCCTTCAAAGGTTTCCTCTTCCGGCTGAAAAATAAAATAGACTGTACCTTGCAGAGAGTTTTTGTTTTTTGCCAGAACTTCAGCTATTCCTAATGCAATTGTCATATGTACATCATGCCCGCAACTATGTTTAACGCCCTTTGTCATAGACTTGAAGTCAACATTATCCGGAGAATCATCCGGTAAGGCATCCATGTCAGCTCGCCAGGCAATATTTTTACCTTTTTTCTCTCCTTCTAAAATGCCTACAATGCCATATCCATAGATGTCAGTTTCAACACGAAGTCCTAATTCTAATAAATGTTTTTTTATAGCCTCCTGTGTTCTCTTTTCTTCACTCGAAAGTTCCGGATATTTATGAAAGTCTCTTCTGATTTCAACTAACCTGTCAAAAATACTATCAGTTTCAAGTCGAATGGATTGATGAATTCTATCTGATATTTCCGTTTGTGCCGATATACTGATTGACTGAATCAGTAAAATAACTAAGATGTACATTTTATTGTATTTCATAACTTACTGTTTTTTTGATTTCAGTCTCAAAACTAATCTGAAGCAACACGATTTTCAAATTAATCTGACGAACGGAATGATTTACTTGATGAAATGCAAAAAGCTTTATCTCCTATTAAACATATCTTAATAGTATAAAAAGATATTTTCTGTCAAACAAAATATTACGTATCTTTGCAACATGACAAAAACATTTAAATCGGATTTGGTTTTATAAACAATCTGTACTTCTGATACAGATTGTCCTTTCGTATGTTCTCGAATAATCTTTCGAGAGTATCTTCTATTGTAAAAATTTCAATTTTAAACTCGCATACAATCAAAGGCATTGTTATGTCTACTATTGTATGCATATACATAACAATAATGAGTAACGAAAATAAAACAATTCACGAATTCGAATTGAATTTAATCTGTGATTTCTTTTCAACTACAAAACGACAAGGACCCGGAAGTCCAGAAGTAACCCTTAAAGCCCTTAGCTTTATAGACAATCTTACCGATAAATCCCTTATCGCCGACATCGGTTGTGGGACAGGTGGGCAGACAATGACGCTTGCCGAACATGTTAAGGGAAAAATTACCGGACTTGATTTGTTCCCTAAGTTTATAGATATATTCAACGACAATGCCGAACAATTGAATATTCACGACAGAGTTAAAGGAATTGTCCGTTCAATGGATAATCTTCCCTTTCAAGATGAAGAGTTAGACCTTATTTGGTCGGAAGGAGCAATTTATAATATAGGTTTTGAACAAGGGCTGAACGAGTGGCGTAAGTTTCTGAAAACAGGAGGGTATATTGCCGTTTCTGATGTCTCGTGGTTTACCGAGAAACGTCCGGCGGAAATTGATAATTATTGTATGGAGCAATTTCCCGAAATGGATACAATTCCCACTAAAGTAGCCCTGATACAGAAAGCAGGGTACATTCCTGTTGCTACTTTTACTTTGCCTACAACTTGCTGGACAGAGCATTATTTTGCTCCGCTGACTAGAGCACAAGAGCTGTTTCTTGATAAATATGCAGGAAATAAAATCGCCGAAGAATTCGTAGCGTTTCAACGTTATGACGCTGAAATATACCACAAGTATAAAGAATTTTACGGTTATGTATTTTTCATCGCAAAAAAGATAGAGCAATGATTCATTTAAATACTTACGGTTGGGATGACAAGTTAAACCAACTAAAGCAAGAATCAGCACATAAAGCTCTTTCTCATGGTCGTGTAACAGTAGTACATCGAACATGCTATGAAGTTATTTCCGAAAGTGGACTGCATCAATGTGAATTAACGGGAAATATGATGTTTGGCAAATCAGACTTTGAATTGCCTTGTGTGGGTGATTGGGTAATTTTTCAACCATTCGACGACAACAAAGGGATTATAGTTGATATGCTACCCCGCGAACGGACATTATACCGCAAGAAAAGCGGAACAATTGCCGATAAACAAGCCATTGCTTCTTATGTGGATAAGGCATTTATTGTACAAAGCCTTGACGATAATTTCAATATCCGTAGAGCCGAACGTTTTATGGTTCAGATATTAGAGGAAAAAATCAAACCTATATTGGTACTCAATAAAGCCGATTTAAGTTTTGATAAACAGAAAATTGAAGAACATATTAAACACATAGCTCATCAAATGCCTGTATTTTTCACAAGTATTCATCAACCCCAAACGATTCTCCAACTACGGGAATTCATTGCAAAAGGAGAAACTGTTGTGTTTGTCGGTTCATCAGGTGTTGGGAAAAGTTCTCTGGTTAATGCACTTTGCGAAAAATCGGTATTGCTCACGTCTGATATAAGCCTATCTACGGGAAAAGGGCGACATACTTCTACCCGCCGGGAAATGGTATTGATGGAAGGTTCAGGTGTCTTAATTGATACTCCTGGTGTTCGGGAATTTGGATTGGCTATTGACGATCCTGATTCACTTGCCGAAATGTTAGAGATTTCTGACTTTACGGAATCATGTCGTTTCAAGGATTGTGAACATATCAACGAACCCGGTTGTGCCGTTTTAGAAGCAGTAAACTGTGGTATATTAGACCCTAAAGTTTATGAGAGTTATCTTAAGCTTCGGAAGGAAGCATGGCATTTTTCTACTTCGGAACACGAAAAGCGTAAAAAGGATAAATCCTTTTCTAAACTTGTAGACGAAGTGAAAAAACGTAAAGCGAATCTCTAATCTCTATTTAAGAAGTGCGGGTATTCTTTGATTAGAATACCCGCACTTTATATTTGTGTAAAAAGTCAAACTAAAGATTATAAGAAATAATAAAGCCGATAGAACAACTCTATCGGCTTTATATATAAAATTATAACTGTTTTTATTTTATCTTCTCTATTATCTCATCCATTGCCTTAGCCAATCCATCCGCGTCTTTACCGCCGGCTGTAGCGAAATGAGGCTGTCCCCCACCCCCACCTTGGATATGCTTAGCAGCATTACGAATTATTTGCGATGCATTTAATCCACCGGCAACTAAATCGTCACTGATCATAAGGGTCAGCATCGGTTTATTTTCCGAATCGGTAGCACCTATAAATACAGAATTTTGAGTGAATTCACCTCTCAATTGGAATGCAATATCTTTAGCTACTTCAGCAGGGAAAGAACCTTTGAGAATAAATAGATCCATCCCGTTAATAGACTGTTTTTTACTGATGACAAGATCTTTAAGCTGGGCTGTCTTTTCTTTCACATATTCCTCCATCTTCTTCTTCATCTCCAGATTTTCGTCGAAGAATTTATGAAGAGCCTGTGTCAGATTAGGGGCATTATTAAATAGTGACTTTATCTCTGCCAGAATATCTTGTTGTGTATAGAAATAATCTTCGCACACATCTGCTGTAATAGCCTCGATACGACGAATACCCGCAGCAATAGAGCTTTCGTTAATTATACGGAATGACCCTATACGACCAGTAGACGATATATGTGTACCTCCGCATAACTCCACCGAATCACCAAAACGCACTACACGTACCTCGTCGCCATACTTCTCGCCGAAGAGAGCCATTGCACCCATCGCTTTTGCTTCGGAAATAGGCACACAACGTTTTTCGTCGAGTGTAATATTTTCGCGAATCTTACTTGTTACATAACGCTCTATTTTTCGGATTTCCTCATCTGTCAGCTTTTGAAAGTGAGAAAAGTCGAAACGCAAAACCGAAGGCGATACAAATGAACCTTTCTGCTCTACATGGTTACCCAATATTTCACGTAATGCTTCATGCATCAAGTGAGTAGCTGTATGATTACATTCTGATGCCGTACGATTTTCTGTATTGATACGTGCAACGAAAGTAGCAGTCAGATCGCCCGGAAGTTTCTTTGCTAAGTGTACAGCCAGATTATTTTCGCGTTTTGTATCAATTATTTCAATTTTCTCATCATCATTTATCAGCCAGCCGCTATCTCCTACCTGTCCACCCATTTCTGCATAAAACGGTGTGCGGTTAAATACTATCTGATAGAACTCGTTATTCTTCTGCTTTACCTTACGATAACGTAATATTTCGGCTTCGCATTCAGTAAAGTCATAGCCTACAAACTCTGGATCACCTTCTTTAAGAACTGTCCAGTCACCTGTTTCTACAACGGCAGCATTACGTGCGCGCTCTTTTTGTTTTTGCATTTCCACATCGAAACCCGCATTATCTACCGACATGTTATTCTCACGAAGGATAAGTTCTGTAAGGTCAAGCGGGAATCCATATGTATCATATAAAACGAAAGCATCTGCACCGTTCAATACGGTAGAGTTTTTCGCTTTTGTTTCAGTTATTTGTTTATCGAGTAATTTAATACCTGTTTCGAGCGTACGAAGGAACGATTCTTCCTCCTCCTTTATTACTTTCTCGATAAGTGTTTGTTGTTTTATAAGTTCCGGATAAGCATCACCCATTGTTTCTATCAATGCAGGGATCAACTTGTGCATAAACGATTTATGCTGATCGAGGAATGTATAACCATAACGCACTGCACGACGAAGAATACGGCGAATAACATATCCAGCCTTGGCATTCGATGGCAACTGACCATCTGTTATCGAGAATGCGATAGTACGAATATGATCGGCAATAACGCGCATTGCAATATCTTTCTTCTCATCCTTGCCATATTCACTATTTGTAAGTTCGGCAATCGCCTTTATTATAATCTGGAATACATCCGTATCATAATTCGATATCTTGCCCTGCACAGCCATGCAAAGACGCTCAAATCCCATACCTGTATCGATCACTTTGGCAGGAAGAGACTCCAGCGATTTATCAGCCTTACGATTGAATTGCATGAATACAAGATTCCATATCTCTACCACTTGCGGATGATCGTTATTTACAAGAGACACACCGCTTACTTTTGCTCTATCGGCATCAGGACGAATATCCACATGTATTTCGGAACAAGGACCACAAGGACCAGTGTCTCCCATCTCCCAGAAATTATCTTTTTTGCTTCCATTGATAATTTTATCGGCAGGAAGGTATTTCTCCCAATATCCTGCGGCTTCGTCGTCACGAGCCAAGCCATCTTCGGCACTGCCTTCGAATACGGTTACATATAATCTGTCTTTATCGAGTTTTATAACTTCGGTCAGATATTCCCATGCCCATTCAATCGCTTCTTTTTTGAAATAATCGCCAAACGACCAGTTACCAAGCATCTCGAACATGGTATGGTGATATGTATCGTGCCCAACTTCTTCCAAATCGTTATGCTTTCCACTTACACGAAGGCATTTTTGTGAATCGGCAATACGTGAATATTTGATAGGCACATTACCCAAGATAATATCTTTGAACTGATTCATACCGGCATTGGTAAACATCAGTGTAGGATCATCTTTAATAACCATCGGAGCTGATGGTACAATCTGGTGACCTTTCGATTGGAAAAAGGTTTTGAACGAATCTCTAATTTCTTTAGAAGTCATGATCAATAATTATAAATTATAAGCGATATTTAAACCGGCAAATGTAAATATAGATGTCTAAAATTAATTCTCAAACGGATGAATATGATAGAACATTGAACACTAGCCTGTTAAATTCGTTTTTCAGTTTCTTAATATATTCGATTTGCAAAAATAGCTCAAAAACTTTACTTTTGCCGAACTCGCATATATAAATATGCAAGATTAATATAAAATGAAGCGAAAAGTATATTATAAATACAATCCACAAACACTAACCTACGACAGAATATATCCTAGTATAAAGGATCGATTCTTTACTGTACTCCGACATCTTTTGTCGGGAATCCTCATTGGATTCGGGGTTTTCTGGGTCACAATATACTTTCTCGATTCGCCGAGAGAAAAAGAGCTAAAGAAAGAAAATCAACTGGTGCAGGCGCAATATAAGATACTATCGAAACGGATGGATGAAGTCTCCAACGTATTGAGAGACATTCAACAACGGGATGACAATCTGTACAGAGCTATCTTTCATTCCGATCCTATTTCTTCTTCGATACGTAATTCGGGTGTAGGCGGTCTTGGCAGATATGATTACTTGATGGAATTATCAAATCCTGATCTAATAGTGCAAACAACAAAGAAAATGGATTTAATTTCCAAACAATTATACGTACAATCCAATTCTTTTGACGAAATTGTAAACATGGCTAAAAACCAAAAGGATCGTTTGCTACATATTCCGAGTATTCAGCCTGTATCCGATAAAAGTTTGAAACAAGTGGCATCGGGATATGGTACACGCATCGACCCTATATATGGTACACCACGCTTTCATGCAGGGATGGACTTTGTTGCACAAACAGGTACGCCTGTCTATGCAACAGGTAACGGTACTGTTATCTTAGCAGACTGGAAGCAAGGGTATGGAAAGTGTATTATGATAGACCACGGATATGGTTACAAAACATTGTATGGCCATCTTAACGAATACAGTGTTCACGCTGGACAAAAAGTAACACGGGGTGAAAAGATAGGCGAAGTGGGAAATACAGGAAAATCGACAGGTTCACATCTACATTACGAAGTGCATGTAAAAGGACAGCCCGACAATCCGGCCAAATATTACTTTATGGATCTTACTCCTGCCGAATACGATAAGATGCTACAGATTGCTGCTAACCACGGACAAGTAATGGACTAATTATATGGCAAGAATCGATTTTGAAAAAGATAAACGTTTATATTTTGCGCTCAGAGATGTAGCACAACACTTTGACGTGAACGAATCGCTCCTTCGGTTCTGGGAGACAGAGTTCGATATAATCAATCCCCGCAAAACTCCGGGCGGTACTCGCCAATACACAAAGGATGATATTGAAAATATTGCCGTTGTATTTCAACTTGTCAGAGAAAAAGGCTTAACGCTCGAAGGAGCTCGCCAAACATTGAAGCACAAGAAAGACGAGGAGAGCCGAAAGATACAAGTTATTCATAAACTGGAAAGTATCAGAAATGAACTGAAAGACCTTGAGCGTGAGTTCGAGGGATTGGAATAATTTTATGCCCCATTCGTAACTCACGACAAAAATCAAACATCAAAAGAATACCAACCTTTTTAGAATTGGAAGTATATAAACGGTTGTGGTCCGCTAGACATCGTAGCATAAATCAGCCACATAACTAATCCGAGACATACAGCTTTCAGCACTAAAGGCATTTTGCCGAATCCTGCTTTGATCATATTTACAAAGTTTTCGGGAAGGAAGTGTAAGATATATCCTATCGCAACAAGAATAAATACATTCTTATATCCATCTATTACAGCCCACCATTCAGACGGCATAAATGTTAGCTTAGCTATATTAGCAATCACATTGCTTGCGTTCTCGAAGCTGCTGGCTCTAAAGAATATCCAACAAAACGCTACTAAATGAAACGTGATAAGGATGCGGATAAAACGACCAAAAACATTTGTACCCGACAATGGTATATATTGTTTAGTAAATCTTTCGACTGCTAGTAATCCACCGTGAAGACCTCCCCATATTACGAATTTCCATGATGCCCCATGCCATAATCCACCGATAAGCATCGTAAGGAACAGATTGACGTAAGTTCTTATCTTTCCTTTTCTGTTACCACCCAATGATATATAGAGATAATCTCTCAGCCACGACGATAGTGATATATGCCAGCGACGCCAAAATTCGGTTATTGATTGTGATTTATAGGGAGTTAGGAAGTTGGCAGGGATCGTGAAGCCCATCAGTAACGACAACCCGATTGCTATATCGGAATAACCCGAAAAGTCGCAATATATCTGTAATGTATAGCCATAAACGGCCATTAAGTTTTCGAACGAAGAGTAGAGCTGTGGTGCGTCGAATATACGATCGACAAAGTTAGTCGATATATAGTCGGATATAACAGCTTTCTTAATCAGACCGATAAGAATAAGGAACAATGCTTTATTCGCATCTTCTTTTGTTAGATGTAGTTTCTTATACATCTGTGGCAAAAAGTCCTTCGCCCTGATAATAGGCCCGGCAACCAATTTAGGGAAGAATGCTATATAAAAGCAAAAATCGAGTGTCGATTTAGCAGGCTCCATCTCCTTACGATAGAGATCCACCGCATAACTTATGGCTTCGAATACGAAGAATGAGATACCGATAGGTAGTATGATGGTCTGAAACGAAAAATCACCGTTAAACATCGAATTTATATTATCGATCAGGAAGTTGGTATATTTGAAGTAAGCCAACATCGATAAATTAGCTACGATAATAGTCGCCAATAATAGCTTTTGCTTTTTCTTATCCTCCTGATGATACATTATCCGCGAAAGGATATGTGTAACAATAGCACAGATGAGCAGTAATAGGAAATAATTCAGCTTGACAGTATAAAATCCGAGGTCTATATTCATTGTATTTCCTCCAGCTTTATAATAAAAGAAGAGGGAGAAAACAATCAGGTATATTTTGCGAAATAATTCGTGCCTGTTTGATTTGACCAAAACATATCCTGCATAGAAGAATAAAAATAGACCCAAGAATAATCCAGAGTTGAAAAGTAAAGGATGAGTCGGATCGTATTTAAACCATGACGAAAGAGTATCTGTACCGCCCACCAATTTATCAATATAATCCGGCAAATATATATCGGTGATATTTAGAATCGTTTTCAATTTTCCTTAGTTTCCTTAAAGTTATTGTATGCTTTGATAAAGTCGGAAGAAAACATTTCTCCCTGCACTTGATATCCTTTAGATGTATAATGCACATTATCTCTGGCTATTAAGCCCGAATACTCCCCTTTGGGTTTTATGCCCGACAATCCCCCCATACGTGTATAGAGATCCCATATAGGCATATCATTCAACCCCATGAGTGCTACACTATAATTAGTGACAAATGAATTAGGACGGCGGCGACGAAACATCGAAGGCGGAGGAGTCATTACCAGAATAGTGGCATTGATATTTAATTTCTTTATATTAGCTACAAATTCTTTCAGCTGATACATATATTCGGTTACAGAAAGCCTACCGAACGATTCGTTTGTACCAAATGAAAGGATAATAAGATCGGGAGCGAGGAGCGGTAATTGTTTAAAGAACAAAGGGTATTTATTGTAATCGGACATCTTTGCCCCATTTACTCCTATAGTATGGTAAATAACACCGGGCTCATTGTTCTCTATTACAAAACCATTGAGATTGTACATTGTCTGCTGTCCGTCAGGGAGGATCATAATACGATCCATAAGCGAATCGCTAGTGTAAGACGAACAAAATGGGTGAGTTTTCAACGTTACAAACTCAACATCATCTTCTACTTTCAACTTCTTTGTCGGTACTGCAACCCGTGTTCCTTTGGTGGGTATTTTAAGACTTTTACCTGGATGAATCATATCCGACTTCATGTTATTAGTCTTTTTTATCTGAGCTACCGTAACTCCATATTTGCGACTAATAGCTGATAAACTCTCCCCTTTTTTGATTGTGTGCGATTTCATAGCCCCTTCCGCTGTAACCATCGTAGGCGTAGCAGCAACCTCTGCTAATTCGGCTGATACCGACATTTTAAAATTAGGTTCTTCGGACGGATAAATTATCTTTACAGTGTTGAATTTATATTTTTCCTCGGCTGTCAATTGTACCACAAATTCTGAAGAAGATGTATATAGAGCAATTCCGCTAAGCCCTATCCCAACATCTGCCACAGGATAAACATTCAACAAACTTTTCCATGTAGCATCGCTTATGTAACGCACACTGCGTGTTCCATTGGTTCTCAACAAACTATATGGAAAGGTAAAACCATATCCGCCATTTCCAAATATCTGCTGTAACGATTCGCGGATGGTATTCGTAAAAATATCGGCTTGAATATGAGAATCACCAATATGCACAATATTTACTTTGCCACTTTTATTTTTTTCGAGATTATACAATTTATTAAAAACACCATCAAGCAACCCTTGATTAGCAATATATACGTTCTTAGCTTCCTTCTTTTCATCGGGATTACTTGCCCACAGAACAGTGGTGTACAAACAAAAAAATGAAAGTAATATATATATTGATAATGTTTTTTTGAATTGCCCCATCAAAATGTTATTCGTTTAGATGTTCTTCTTTATACTTGCTAAATCCTTTACCTATTTCGTCGTAGATAAGTTTAGCTACCTTTTTAGATCCCGTAGCATTGAAGTGAGTATAATCTTTTCCTGCCAGATTTTTCTCATCTACCCACTTAGCCATAGAACCTTCGCCACCCATCAGACTATAAAGACTGATAAACCCTGCTCCTGTTTTGCGTGCGTAGTTTTTCTGAGCATTGGCTAAAGGCACAACAGCAGGATCTGTCTGCATCACACCGTCTATTTTAGTCGCCTTATCGGCTGTGGATATAATCAGAATATCAGCATTCGGGAAACAAGCACGCAGATTCTCAACAACTTTGGTCATATTCTTCTCATACCAACTATAATTGAGTGTTCCATATCCCAATACATTAGCTCCATAATGCAATACGACGAGATCGTAATTCAGCACATCGTCAAAAGCATTCATCAGATTTACATTCAATATGGAAAGCGGCAGACCTGAATTTCCCCTCATAGAATAATTATCGACATGAACCCCTTGCCCGTCATCGAAATTGAATCCATAAATGGGAATAGAATCTGTTTTATGGAAATTGACTTGTAGCGATTTTGTTGTAGAAGCGACAGGGAGAGTATTCAGCAGTTTAGTCGGATTCAATTCCTTTGTTACGATTGAATCTTTACCCGATTGAATAGTTACATAAGCCTGATTATTGGCAGAACGACCATAGAATAATGTCGGTCTGAATAACGACGTTGAATGGCGCTGACTTTGTGCCCTATATTTCACCCAATTACCTTCACCATGAGCAAAGAAAACCTGTCCGTCGATTCCGAAAGGTCTTGCCGGCTTCTTCACTTTTACGAACGACTGGGTAGTCCATGTCTTAGAATGCTGATGCGAAACAGAACCACGAGCATTGGCTGAAAGTGATGTTATTGCAACAAAACCAACACCTTGCCCCCCATAGTTATCTTGAAATTCGCTGCGGACATCCTGAACAATATAGTCTCCATCGTTCATCGAGTCACCGAAATATGCAACACGCACTTTGCCTGTTTTGTCTTGCTCCAAGGCATGTAATTTAGCATAGAAATGTTTGAGATTATTATATCCTTGGGCACGGATAGAAGGGTCTAAAGTCTCATCGACCTCTTCTGTTTGATTATTATTGAGAGTATCCCGCACAGCCACTTCTGTTGTATCAGCAATAGCCATTTCAGTTGTATCTGATACTGCTTCGAGCATCATGCTATCCATTACTATATTAGAATTGGATGTTACCTGATCGGGAAACAAACGAGGAGGTAATGCCGTTTTGAAGCCATAGAACGCAGCAATGGCTAATAGAATTAATATAATTATTTTCCCAAAATAGGAATCTTCTGATGTATTCACTGTCAGCAATTTAATCTATTGAATTTAATTTGTAAAAAAAGTAAGTTCATTTAAGGTGTGCAAAGCTAATTACTTTCTTTTAAATTTAAAGATATTGATTGTGAAATTAAGTAAAAGAATATATCTATGTCCATTTTTGGATCTCTCATTCTTCCAAAGGAAGGCTCTGAATACCTACTGCTTTCATTGCTGTCATTTCAAACTGAAAGGAGAAATCTATTTGTCACTACATACCAAGATGACAGAGATTATTAATTCCTAATTATATTTTGCTTTAGCAGTAATATGCTCTATTTCGATTTTAAATACGGTTGTCCTCCCCCATGATTTATCCATATATTTCTCGCCTAATTCTTCAAATCCGGGTGAATATTTACAGACTAATAGACGCAATGCTTTTCTCTTTTCGTCGTCCGATAAATCCGATATTACTTTACCAAAAGAGATCACACTCTCGTACAAAGTCGTAAATTGATTAGCAATCGGCTTAGTAACTCCCACTACACAAAACGATACTTTATCATTTTGCTTCATTACGTCGAGCTTTTGTCCATCGGGCGCACAGTGAAAATAAAGACTGTTTGTTTCCTCATCGAAAGCATAACTGAGAGGAATACCATAGGCATAACCGTTCTCCGTTGTGCCAAGACTTAGGAACCCATATTCGGAAGTCTGAAGTAGCTCGGTGATACGTGCCTGATCTTCCAATATTCTATTTTGTCGTCTTACTTCTCTAAACATAATTCTTTATTTACCAATATAAATTTTCAGTTTTTTTCCTTGGAGTTTTCACGCCTTCCATGGGGAATCCGATAACGAAACTATGCGTATAGTGATGTGTATGGATACTATTTATTTTTGTCTGATAGTATGAACCTAAATAGCCTACCCTAATAATATACTTATTAAGAGGAATATCTGCAGTTATATAATTACGCAGTGCACGTTGATTGTGAAAGGACGAAAAATTAACGACATCGACCGAATTGCCCAATGACATTTCATAATAAGATTGTCCGTACCGTGGAGAAAATAGCACACCTGCAACGGGTGTATCTATTTGCCAACGAACAGCAAATTTATCGAAACGATAAGAAGCAATAGCTGATAAATTAAGATTGGTATATGCTCTGGCTGTTGCCGGATTATTGCCATTACGTTCGTTGTAAAGAACACCTCCGGCAATATCCCACAACCCACCTGCCCCAAGTCGCAATCTATTAGTCTGGTAGAACTGATAATGACCACCCAAGCGGTAGTTACCTAATACCCAATATTCTGATGCGTTCTTAGCCGGGTTATCGCCCTTAGCCACTTCCAGGTCTATGATTTGCTGTTTATAAAAACGATAGTCGAACCATGTAGTGCGGCGCATTCGCTCATTCATTACACGAATGGATGTACCTTTATATTCGAGTGGCGATAGATAAGTGTCGTACATATTGGCAGAACCAATACCAACCAGATACGAATTATTCGTTATTAATAATGGAACAGAATCTACATCTTGACTCCACAATGAAGCACTATTCAATGAAAAGAAACTGAATATAAGACTTAATAAAATTGATATTCTATTCTTCTTCACCATCTTTGAATAGCGATTTTTGTCCGGTTATTTCATCTAATATATCAGATATAGGTCTATTATCTATTTCGTCGTCATCGTCATCTATCTGCACCTCGAACTTCTTCTCTTCTATTTCTTCCGGTTCAGGAAAACGAGTTGGTTCCAATTCTTTTATTTCGCCAATTTCGAACGTAGACAAACGTTTACCTTTAGCCTTAAATCCTTTTACTGCAATAAACTCATCAGCATCTATTTCCAATGATTCGCGGAAACTATCGCGACCACCGAATATTACTTGGAAACGGGGATAAACAACATCAGATAACAAGCGAAGTTTCGACTCCGGATTATCACCCAAGAAGTTTTGTTTCTTGGCTGATGGTTCGAATGTAAATCGTTTTAAATAAATATATTTCTGATCGGCATCGAATAGTACAGCAGTCCAGTTTTTATGCGGATTAAATTTTTCGATACGTATAATACCCGAATCGTAGTGATTGCTCAAATCAAAGTTAGTTGTATAAAAATCACCATTATCGTGCACTACCAGTATTTGATCGTCACTTTGGAATTCACCTAAGAATGTGCCACGTTCATCATAATTCAAGCGTAACACATCCTGATCGAACCATACTTTACGCCCACCAAGTGTAGAGCCGCCCTTTTGCTTCAACGATATTTTATGAACTTCGGCTTTAGTCAATATATTACCCATCGACTGACGTCCTTTGATAACAATATCGCTAAAGTCTTTCTCGAATACCAGAATCTTCTGACGTGGTTTCGGTTTTAAGATTACGCGTATTGTTTCGGCTTCACCATTCGGATTGGCGCTGAAATAGACAATACGTGAACCCGGCTCACCTTGTGTTACGTCATATTCTTTATCGCGGGTAATTCCTGTTACAGCAAAACGTTTGATATAATCGAATCCATTCTTGCCATTACGATACACAACGTTGTAAATTGTTCGTTTGTCGTTGCGTCTGAATACATTGAGGTACAATACATTCTTACCAACGAACATCTTATCGCAGACTTTTACAATCTTATATTTTCCATCTTTATAGAAAATAATTACATCATCGATGTCGGAGCAGTTGCAAACGTATTCATCCTTTTTCAAAGCTGTGCCGACAAAGCCTTCTTCACGATTGATATATAGTTTTTCGTTCGCCTCGACCACCTTTGTTGCTTCGATGGTGTCGAAACTACGAATCTCTGTTTTACGAGGGAAATTCTTTCCGTATTTTTCTTTCAGCATAACATACCACGAAATTGTATAATCTACAATGTTGGCGATATTATGATTTATCTCTTCTATCTGCTCCTTGTATTTAGCAACCAGTTCATCTGCTTTCTCAGAGTTAAACTTAAGGATACGTCCCATTTTGATTTCCATCAGTTTGAGAATATCTTCACGTGTTACCTCCCGAATAAATGATTCTGCAAATTTAGCTAAACGCTTATCGATATGCTCTACGGCAATATCCATATTCTTGGCATTTTCAAACTCCTTGTCTTTATAGATACGTTCTTCGATAAAGATTTTTTCGAGCGATGAAAAATGTAAGCTCTCTTCAAGTTCAGCCTTCTGAATTTCTAACTCTTGCTGAAGGAGCCTCTGCGTATTTTCAGTTGTAGAACGAAGAATATTACTTACAGTCAGAAAGTAAGGTTTATTATCTTCTATCACGCAACAGTTGGGAGATATGCTTATTTCGCAATCGGTAAATGCATACAGGGCATCTATTGTTTTGTCGGACGACACACCTGCTGCCAGATGCACATGTATTTCGACATTGAGTGCTGTAATATCGTCTACCTTACGTATTTTGATTTTTCCTTTTTCGTTGGCTCTCAGTATAGATTCAACAAGAGAAGTAGATGTACGACCATAAGGAATATCGCTTATGATTAATGTCTTATTATCAAGCTTCGATATTTTTGCACGAACTTTCACCGAACCCCCACGCTCGCCATCGTTATATTTGCTTACATCGATATATCCCCCTGTTATAAAATCAGGATAAAAAGAAAAGTCTTCTCCTTTGAGATGAGCTACTGCTGCATCACATAGTTCATTGAAATTGTGAGGAAGAATTTTGGATGACAGACCTACGGCAATACCTTCTGCTCCTTGTGTCAAAAGCAAAGGAAATTTTACAGGAAGTGCGATAGGCTCTTTGTTTCGACCATCATAAGACGGCTTCCAATCCGTGGTTTTAGGGTTGAATAGTACTTCGAGCGCGAATTTAGATAAACGTGCTTCTATATAACGTGGTGCTGCTGCCCCATCTCCTGTAAAAACGTTACCCCAGTTACCCTGACAATCGACCAATAGGTCTTTCTGCCCCAACTGAACCAACGCATCGCCGATAGAAGCATCACCATGGGGGTGAAACTGCATAGTATGCCCTATCACATTGGCAACTTTATTATACCGCCCGTCATCCATCCTTTTCATCGAATGAAGTATACGACGTTGAACAGGTTTCAGTCCATCTATAATATGAGGTACGGCACGTTCGAGAATCACATAGGAGGCATAGTCCAAAAACCAGTTTTGGTACATCCCTGAAAGGTGCGCCTGACTGTCTGTGTCTTTTACGGGAACTTTATAATCGGAACGCGAGCCTGTTGTTTCTGTTTCATCTCCTGCAACGGAGTTTTCATCTTCTATGTTGTCCGGCTCATCAATAATATCTTCTGGAAGCATGCAAAAATTCTTGTTTAAATAGCTATCAATCTAAAACATCCCAAAGATACTTTTTTTTGGTTTGAAATCAAAATGAGAATAGCGAGGAAATTGTACATTCTCAAATAAAAAAACATCCATTATTTGCATCATGTGAGCAATATTGAATCGCTATTTTTCACAACTTTAACTTAACCTCTTTTTAATATATCCAGATCATAGTTTATTACCCACACAATAAACTACATTTACATCTCAAACCAATATTTATATATTATGGGCGAAAAACGATTCAAAAGAGAAGAAAAAAAACCTAAAAAGGAAAAGGCAAAAGTGATAGCCGCACAACCTCAGATGAAACAAGAGGATAAAGACAAAAAGAAAAAAGGTTCTAAATAGTATAGAAAAAGCGAGTGGAAAACTCGCTTTTTTATTTTTGCTGCAAAAATACACTTACTACCCACGAAATATTTCCGTATTTTACTCATTATTAGCTTTATCTATTTAAATATAGAAGGAATCCATAGAACTTTATCAGGCAGATAGATGTTAATATTATGTGTTTTTCATAGTATTAGATTTAAGGTTAACAATGAAGATTGGTTGTCGTGAGACAACCTTTCCTTTTTTTATAACATATTGATTTTTAAATACTACTTTTTGAAGGAAACACTAAATCCTACATAATCCCCTACATGGACTTGGTTTATATTACTTAATTCAAAATTTCAACGATATACAGTGTATTACTTATAAACGCCTATTTTATATAGAGTTGAAAGAAACTTTTATATAGTGTTTATCGTTCTAAGTAGTATCATCATGTAGTCCTATATCTTACTACTTTTTCTTCAACTATGATACTACTATTCTTATCCTATTTAATCAGCAGTATCCACTCGTATAACAATTTCTCTATCTTCCGATATCACATATGTATAGCTTCCGGTAATTGGCATGGCTTCATATCTAGTCTCATTATCACTTGCATGCACATATCCCCCTCCCATTAATAGAAGGTCAATTGTTATTATACTCCCTTTCTTCACAGAGATAATATTACTCATAACATTCAAATCTTGTGTCGTGTAGCCAAATCCATTATCATACCTGATGGTCGATCCGAAGTTCCATTCAGTCGGAGTTTGCAAATGAATAATAACACTATGATAAGCAGCAAATTGGTCACTTGCAACTTCTGTTTTTCCGGTAGAATCATTAGCGCTTGCTCCAACAGTAATAAAGAGCACTAACATAAAAAAAAGAATCTTTTTCATAATAATTTGTTTTAAAATGGGGTTAATGATGCAATATAAATAAAATATTTAATAAACAAAAGAGTGGCCAACCACTAAAAAATACAAACAACCCATCAATTAATAATAATTAATATTTAGCAGACCTTTATAAAAGATGTGTGTTAAACTTTATATTTGCAGAATAATTTTTTAATATTTTAATGTTATGAAGAAGATTCGTTTGTTATTTGCCATTTCGCTATTCTCTACATCCATTTTTTCTCAGTGGAATAATAACGGGGATAATAGCACCACAGGAACTTTGAAGATTAGTTCATTAAGTTCAAATAGTAGCAATGTTAATACCATAGAAATAAGATCACACGCCTCTAATGAATCTTATCAAGGTATAAACTTCAACTTCAACAATCTGTTAAAATCATATATAATATCTCAGATAACGCCCCAAAATGGAAGGGTAGATTTGAAATTCAGGACAATGAATAGTGCAGGAATTGCTTCACAAATGATATATACAGGAGATGGTGATTTAGGGATTGGCACTACTCCCAAATCAAAACTCGATGTAAATGGAACTATCCGTTCTAAAGAAGTTAAAATAGAAGCTACAGGTTGGTCTGACTTTGTTTTTGATAAAGACTATATGCTACCTACTCTTTCAGAAGTAGAGAGCCATATCAACGAACATAAACACCTCTCAGACATTCCATCAGAAAAAGAAGTAATCGAAAATGGAATTAATGTAGTGGAGATGCAAGCTAAACTATTACAAAAAATTGAAGAATTAACCTTATATGTAATAGAGCAAAATAAACAAATAGCAGCACAAGACGAACGTATTAAGCAATTGGAAAAATATAGTGAGGTTTTGTGATATATTGTGATATATTGTGATGTATTGTGATGTATTGTGATATATTGTGATGTTAATAAAATAGCCTTCAAAACGGCTTTAAACAAAGAAAGTGGCTATTTAAGCCACTTCCAAAGTACACACGAGGGGACTATATATATATGATACGTATAAACAGTTTCAAACAATTGGTATCAAATAGATGTCAAAATACAAATCGATGTCTATCTTTTCACTTCTGAAATAACAGATCCTTTCCCAAGCATAACCCATTCAATAGAGACATTGTATTTTTGGTTTAACAAGAGTATGTTTGTAATAGTCGGCTCGCTTTTGGATCCATTTACTGCCATCCTGTTGAGATTACTTGTTCCGGCTAAGCCAACAGCTTCACAAAACTCTTTCTTAGTTTGTACCAACTTCAAATATCGTAGTTCATTAAAAGAATCGACAAATCTCTTAGTTACTTGTCTTGATTCTGGTATTGTTATTTTTACTGGCATGATCAGTTTCTTTTTATGGCCATTCCGGTTATTTGAAAACCTAATATATTCATATTACTCATTTTGAAAGACTATTCATTCTATACTAGAATTATGAATTTGTATAATAAATAGCAATATTTTTTAGTTCTGTTTGATAGTTATATATGTCATCAAGAGATTCGATATCATGTCTAGTCTCTTTTTTATTTTCATCAAAAGTTACAATGTATTTTTTACTTCCATTAAAATAAAGCCTACATATTGGTTTCCTATTGTTATCGTCAAATAATACTGCAAAATACGATTGCGCATCACGGTAAGCAACTCTTGATACATCGACAACCTCGCGAAGTATTGCCTTTATAATCATGAATCCTTCTTTTTCTTCTTCAGTTGTTATAACCCCCTTATTGTCTATTATCTCTGTTTCCGTTTCTTGTTCAGTTACTTCCTCAACTTTTGATGTTTCTGTTTTAAGTGCCGTCTTTAATCTATCTGAAATTATATCACTTATTAACCCTGATACTGATTTACGAACTAATGTTGTAAATTGATCTAATAGCTTATTAGTTATAACACCTTCATACACTTGTTTTGCAAATAATTTAACAAATTCTGGACTTGGGTTCGAAAACTCTTTATTAATTATTGATTTAAGCTCACTAGTGTACTTCAATTCATTTGCGGAACTTAAAATATTTTCCACATCAAAATAGGCTTTATGAAACTTCTTGAGTTCCTCAACTTGGTTATTCTTTATATCCAATAAGTTTATCTCTAAAAATGGTTTTTCATCCATTTTATTTGGAGTCTCAAGATCAGTATAAAATTTATACATGATGCCATTAGTCAAGAGTCCAAATTTAGCTTTTGACACATGAAAATATCGTAATAACTGATTGTCATGTAAAGTTAAGTCTTGTTTCCAATGTTTACATTCAACTAATATGATTGGATCTCCATCTTTAAATACGGCATAGTCTATCTTTTCTCCTTTTTTAGTGCCAATATCACATGTAAATTCAGGCATTACCTCTAGAGGATTGAAAACGTCATATCCCATTGATTGAAGAAATGGCATAATAAGTGCATTCTTTGTTGCCTCCTCTGTCTGAAGATTTTCTTTTAACTTATCTACCCTATTCGAAAGTTGATTTATTTGATCTCTGAAGTCCATAATATCAAGATTTAAATTGTTAGTTTTATATATAATTTAATTTTTCATATTCTTGTATTTCTATCTACTATCTTAATTACATTATATAATTCTAGCACATCATTTAAGTTCAATGTAAAGTCTTTAAACAAGGTATTCAGTGGGTGACTGGAAAAAACGGATAAAATGACCCCTAAAAAACGGAAGAAAATGACCACCTAAAGTTATACCTTCATAATAGTCAAAAGTTGTCATCGGGATTGGGGTCAAAAAAGGAAGATTTATGCCCGAGTTAAACTTTTATTAATTTATTAGTTTGCCCACATATTGGGTCCACTTATTCTACAAAAATATACATAAGTCCGCGGATTTGCATCTATTGACCTACATAATTTCTTACTGATAATTATTTTCATCTTTGGTTTTTCTTTTTCTGATTGATTCCCCGTACAACTCTACTCTTAGGGAGTGATGTACTAATCTGTCCAGTATGGCATCTGCTACTGTTTTTTCCCCTATGGCATCATACCATCCTTTAACGGGCACTTGTGAGGTAATAATAGTCGAACGTTTTTGATGTCTGTCTTCTATAATATCCATTAATATACCTCTTGACTGAGAATCGAAGGCCTGCATACAAAAATCGTCAAGTATGAGCAAATCAGCTCTTTCAATCCGCTTAAACTCATTGAGTATAGTTCCCTTTACCTTGGCTATCTTCAAAGCACTCATCAGCTTGGCTGTGCTGGCATAAATGACTCTGTATCCTTCCTGACAGGCTTTATATCCCAAGGCAGTAGCCAGATAGCTCTTGCCTGTTCCTGTAGGTCCTGTAATAAAGAGATTCTTACTTTCCTTTACAAACTCCAAAGCCGCTAGCCGGTCCACCTGATTGCGGTCCAGTCCTCGTTCAAAGGTGTAGTCAATATCTTCCAGAGAAGCATTGTAACGGAAGATTGCAGCCTTAATGGCTCTATCTATAGCACGATTACGACGATTATCCCATTCGCTGGATACTAGATGAAAGATAAACTGATCTTGTGTCATCTGCTCTTTGAGAGTATTCTCCAGTGAGGTTTTAAAAGCATCATGCATACCATAGAGACGCATCTGACGGAGTTTTTCTACTGTTTGATTGTTCATTGTGTTTTAATTTAAATTGTTAATTTATGAGTTATCTATCATTCATTTATTTGTAATACTCCTTTCCTCGGATATTTTCATGTTCAGGGATATCAGCAGTTTCTTCGGGGACTTCAATATGTTCAGATTTGGTCTTGAGGATATCCTGTATCTCTAAAAAGCTGTATCTGCCATAACTGTCGGCAAGGCGACATACAGCAGCTAAACGAGTCGGACCTACCTTACGGGCCAAAGAGAGGATTCCTGAACATATTTTGTTGGCTTGATCCACATAGCGTTTTTTCTCCAATACCCTACGGATATAATGTTCAACATCTTCATGGATCTCTGCTGCCTGAGCCATAAAGGTCTCGGGAGACCATTCGATGATAGCTTTATGTTTAGCACAAAGATGTTCCGGATTGGTGGTATGTCGAAACTCTACACGATTACGTTTATGACTGGTAATGCAGGTATAGGCATCAAAAATTTGAACATCAGCCGTTGTATAGGAGATCTTAAGTTTCTTTCCGATATAGGTGTGTGGAACGCTGTAATAATGGATATCCTCCTTTAATCTGACATAGCCATCTTTGCCTACAGTAGCCATCGTATGCTTTTTAATCTGATAGCGGATAGGATTCAAAGACCCGAGTGCTTCCTTTTCAAGTTCTTCAAAATAACTTCTGCGAGAGTAGCTGCGAGAAGTCATCTGCCTGTTATTATGAAGTTCTAATGCTGACCGGATAGCAGCATTTAACGATTTTAGGTCCGGACAGTGAAGTGCCTCAATACGCGTGAAAATATCTTTGTAAGTTAGTTTTACAGCATTCTCTACAAGGGCTTTGTCGCGAGGTTTGCGTACCCGGGCAGGAACAACCGTCACACCATAGTGTTCCGCAAAACGTTCAAACTCTTCATTTAATACCGACTCATAGCGACCAGCTTTAGTTACGGCAGCCTTTAGATTATCAGGAACCATCGCCTGAGGGACTCCTCCATAGTAATAAAATGCATTCTCACAGGCACTAATAAAATCTTCTTTAGTCTGACCGGATGTGGCCTCCACATAGGTCAAAAGACTACATCCTAAAATACAGACAAATACGTCGACTTGGCTGGGAGACTCTCCATGGGGATAAATCCAGAGTTTATCACCGGTATAGTCAATAAACATTTTATCACCGGCTTTATGCTCCATACGCATCGTAGGATTATTAATCAATCGATAGCGTTGTAAGGCAAGGCGAAACTGGGTAAGCCCATAACCATTAGGGTGTTTTGCAATATACTCGTGCCATTGCATTAAAGTAGTCACACCCTTTTTGCGTAATGCTTTGCAGATAGCAGGCAGAAGAGCTTGTAACTCGTCCATGCGGGGATTAGGGGCCGCCGGTTGATGGCAAACACAAAACAACTCGTGCAGCTCGGCATCACTCGTTGATTGGAACGAATCATAACTCATATTCAATGAGTTCCATTGATGAATATACTTCTTGACGGTATTACGGGAAATGCGAACCATCGCTGAAATGGGTTTCAGACCCGTACGGGCTTCATATAAACGGATAATAGTTCTTAGTTTATTCATTGAAATAGGATTATTAGGCATAGATTTTAAGATTTTAGTTTTGCTTTTTCAAGCGAACTAAATCAATACCTTTTTAAAATCCTTAATCTAAATCTAAACTTTTGATGCTATTTTTTAGAGGGTCATTTTCCTCCGTTTTCAGGTGGTCACTTTGAACCGTTTCGGAGGGGTCATTTTCCTCCGTTTTTCAAGGGTCATTTTCTTCCGTTTTTTAGGGGTCTATTTTACCGTTTTTTCCACTTGATAACAATTTGATATATAACAACACGACTAACAGAATTGAAATAAGCGGAGAAACTAGGCCTTTTGTCGATGTTACGATTAAAGGTAACACTATATATGATAATCCTGTTTCGGGAATCAACATTAAAATTCCTACAACGGGCTTAGCTTTAAAAGACAATATTACTAAACGAAATCCAAAGGGGTTAATAATTTCGTCAAACAATCAGATAGATACAATAGTCGATGGCAATATATTTATGGAGGGTACAACCTTCGCACCTAGCCAGTTTACAGGTAATACTGACTTCAACGAACTTTTATAGACTTTGCATATTTCATAAATGGAACTTCTATAAATTTATAGGTAATGGATGAAGTAAATATTGTAACAGGTGTACTTATTAGTATTAGTAAAACGGAATACATTACCTGATCATTAATTAGGAAGATATTTATAAGAACAAAGGATGTCGCAAATAAAATAATCATGTGAATACAATATGCGGAGTATGATACTTTTCCAAGAAACAATGCTAATTTATTTGAGAATAAAAAGTCGGAAAATTTGTTTTTGTTCAGTTGGTAATGGATAGTAATTAGCCAAAAGATAATGATAAGACCATATAGATAGTTTAATTGTATTTCGAGTAAAGCAACAAAAACTAAAAAAATATATAATGACTTTTTCTCTCCGTTTAGGTATCTTTTGTAAAAAAAATATGAAAAATAACCAATAGCGAAATAATGCAACATGTTCGGTGTATAATATAATTGAAAAGTAGTCCACTAAAATAATTGAAAAGTATACCACTAAGTGTCTCGGATGAGATTGGCTAAAGATATTTATTCTTCATCAGGTTGTAACATTTTTTTAGTTTCTTTAACTCTGTACGACTGTCCATTCATGTTGATAAGGTAT
>NZ_JAAKEM010000010.1:0-130242 GCF_011039195.1 Dysgonomonas sp. ZJ709 | reverse complement strand
ATACCTTATCAACATGAATGGACAGTCGTACAGAGTTAAAGAAACTAAAAAAATGTTACAACCTGATGAAGAATAAATATCTTTAGCCAATCTCATCCGAGACACTTAGTGGTATACTTTTCAATTACTAAGTGGACTACTTTTCAATTATATTATACAATTCTCTAGCAAAAATGGCATTAAATAAACCGGAACCAACTAAAATATAATCATACTTATATTTGGAATTCATATTGTTCTTTAATTAAGCCTAGTCCAATACCTGCTAACCCGTTTTTTAAAGACAAGCTATCTTCTGACAAGTCCATAATCAATTCATCAATAGTTTTTTTTATGCATTGTTGTTTAATACATATTTTTGCAGTGTTACCATAAAGCAAATCCTGCCAGATGTACTTTGTAGAACTATTAGTGATCTTATTTTCATCAATATATGGAATTTTTAGTTTGTTCTTTTCTATAGTTGAGAATCTAATTAATGTTTTAAAATCACTATCGTTAAATAGTTTGTTACCAATACACTCAATAAGTTTTTCATTCAATTTATTCCACAAAGGTAGGGTGTCAAGTTTACAATTTCTAAACTTATCTACTTGAATTAAGGAATATATTATTGAATTTAGCAGGACAAGGGATTTAATTTTTGGATTTGTCAAAATTGAGTCGTTTAAAATAAGAAGTTTATTCATCGCTAATTCACAATCCTTGACAATTTTCATTTTATCTAACCTTGTACAAATGTATAGATCAGACAATTGGAGATCAATACCATATGAAATTTCGTCATATTTGTCTAAATATCTTAATATACGTTCATCCAAATCATTTAGTATTTCATTAGGATCTCCTTCTACAAACTCATTTTTGAGCAAATAATTTATACCCCATCCAATTCCAGACAAACCACTAACCATATCTAGAGAAATATTTTGAAATTGTAATGAGTCGAATACTTGTTCTAGCAATTCTTCTGCATACGAATTGTATATTTGTTTATGCGAGATACGTGCATAATTAAACAAGAATATTGCGATCCCCATTTTTCCGTCTAATAATCCTATTCTTCTTATATTCTGAATATTTAGAACAAATGTATTTGCTATTCTTAGTAGATCTTTTTCCATAGTCAGTTATTGATTTTTTGGAGAATGACCTTTTTGAAGAATGCAATTAAATCTGGCAGGTGATAGTCAAAACTAAACTCATATCGTTGTTTTATAAGATTTTCGCGTAAAGTACTTAACTGTTCGTTATTTTTCAATTGAAAACAAAGATCATTGATATTGTCAAAGAAAACACCTACATTTTTTTGCCTTATGATGCTTTGCATGGCTACAATATGATCAATATTATTTTTTTGAATCATCGGTAAACCCGCAGCAGCTAAACATGTCATTCGTGCCGGAATATTTAGATCATCCCAAGTTGCATTTAATAAGGAGCCATTGTTTTGGCTATCAATGCAATGCAACCAACCTGCATCATATTGAGAAAATTCTTTAACCCAATTTTCAGGAATACAATGAGAATGAAGGTGAATGTAATTTGGAGATAGTTTCTTTATGTAATTAAGATAGTCCATTTTATAATCATGGTAGTTTTCTGTATATATATGTATGTGAATATTTTGTTGAGCTAGAGTCTGTGTATATTCAGGAGAAATACCAACTAATCGACCAGGTATTACTGTGTGTATCTCATTATCTGATTCTGAAAAACGTTTTGAAAAACTGTTTTTAAAGTAATCGATCTTAGGCAGATCTCCATCTAATATGTATGACAACCCTATTTGCGGAATAAATTGTTTATACCATATTCTAATTTCCTCATTAATAAATATATTACCATCAGCATGAGTTATTAGGTATACTAACTCTTTCCATAATCCTTCACGAATGGCGTGATGAGGCCCTTCCTTGAAATGCCAAACAAATGGAATTTCTGGACAATTTACTCTAACTTCATAAGCCAGAGAAATAGCACCCCAATTTAATAAGGCATATATTATGTCGGGTTTAATTTCTTTAATCTTATTTTGATAATTTTCATAAGGGATATCAATAACATTTCCAAAAGGCAGATGCCCGACAGTTGTACTACAATATGTTGGCCACTTGACCCATAGTCCATATAGTTGATGTCCGGCTTCCTCCAAAGCGTAAATTCTATCTGGATGAAATGCAAGTTCACCCACTAACAATATTTTGAGTGAATCTTTTGTCGGTTCTATTTTATTACGAAAATTCTTATAAACCTCTTCCTCATCAATGAATTTAAAATCGGAAATTCGAATTTTAATAGGGTCTTGTACTTTATAAAAACTTCTGTAATGATTTACGCCTCCTCCATATTTTTCAAAGATTAATTTATGTCTTTGGTTAGGGTGATTTGTCCAATAAGAAGAGATTTTGCCAGTCGGTACAAATTCACCTTTGTCTGTCAATTTCTGCCAATACATAAGGAATAAGTTTTCCGTAATCCATTCGCTTCTCTCTAACCATTGATCTTCTGTTTTTATATGTGCCGCCTGCACCAACTGCAGGCTATACCCTTCTCTTAAGCCCAATGTTTCATATTTCTCAGGGTGTGAAACTGTATCATTGAGATCATATTTCATTCCACTATATACTAATGCTATATTTGCTGATTCCTCAAATTTTTCTTTAATATTCTTCAAATGATCGACATAATAAAAATCGTCCGAAGGCAGATAAGCTATATGATTATATTTAGCAATAGCCAAACCTTGATTGATAGCATATCCCATCCCTCTATTTGTCTCATATTTGATGTACACAATTTGAGGATTATCCAAAAAATCTGCTATATACTGGTCTGTATTATCAGTTGATCCATCATTTATAATTATCAGCTCCCATTGTACATACGACTGTTGAAATAAACTAGATATCGCCCTTCTAATGAAACATTCCTGATTATAAGTTGGCATTATTACCGAAAATCCATTCATATTTTAATCTTTTTATAGTAAGCCAAATAAAATATTTGCATTATTGCCGTGATTAAACTATTCGTTCATTTTTTAGTTCCCCCTCATTCCTACTATGATACCGCACTCATTATCAGTAAAATTTGCAAAACGGATATTCACCTTTTGCCTTATCTTTACTTTTTCCGAACGTGTTAACGGTATCTGAGCTTTCCCTATGAAGTCCTTGTTATTATTCGGTATAATAGTAAATACAGCTTCTCCTGTTGTTACATTCTGATTCTTTACCCAATACTTCTCCCGAAAATGTTGCACAGACAAACTTTGACCATGATATTTGGCTATCATAAGCAGACAGTTAGGTCTGCAATCCGTAGCATCGAGTTGATGGTAGGAAGGGAAGGTTCTTTTCATTAAATATTTTTTGTAATCAGTATTATTCAATAAGGTAACTAATATTGTGTGGATTCTACTTGAAAGAATATATAAATCAAAGACTAAAACAAAACTATGATTTTCAGTCTTCTCTATTTTCAATTCCTTGTTCTTTTAGCTTTATATGAATTTTTAAAAAATCTTCTATTTTGCCTTTATAGAAAGTACAACAGTTATTCTTTTTTCCTTCAAATACATTTTCTATTCTTTGTATAGGGCAACCACCATTACATACTGGGAGATATTTACATGCTGAACAACTAGGATCTTCTAATGGGTCCGCCCCATATAGATGCCTGTTTAAAGTAGTTTGATTGACATTCTCCAGCCTTCCTCGTTTATCTAGTCTTCCTATTGCATATTTCTTATTACCAATAATCTCCCAACATTTATAAGCATACCCTTGTGGGTCAAATGATATAGACATTACATTTTTTATAGCGCATTCAATGAAAAATCTTGACGGATATCTAAGGAATGGTGTATGAACCTGATATTTATGATATAAGCCTAATACAAAGTCGGAAACTTCATTAGGAGCAAATAGTAAAGTATGATCTTCATTCAAAGTCTCACATTCGCCCCTGGCCATAACAAATCCAGGTGCAATTCCTTTATTTTTAAAATGTTTGAATCTATTAATTAGATAATTATAAAGCTCTATATATTCATGTGAATTATTTTTAGTTAAATTAATTCTAAATACAACATGAATATTAGATGTATTTAATAGAAGCTCCACATTGTTAAGTACCTTGTTAAATACGTCTTCACAATCAGATGTATATTTAATCTTATTATGTGTATTCTTCAGTCCATCTAAAGTTATTTGTACCTGTTTCACTTCTATATTTTGCATCACTCTAATTGTATTCTCGTCTATATGATAGCCTGTTGTTATTATGTCAGATAATACAGGTTTTTTATAGTTACTTTCTAGTTTATTATAAAACTGTTCCATCTGTGTTAAAGCCATTAACGGCTCTCCGCCAAACCAAGTGAGTTTTAGTTCTGGTTTACTAGGTAGTAGATTTAAATAGTCTATTATCGTGTCCATTACACTTTCTGACATGTAGTCCTCGTCCTTATATTTTTCAAAACAGTAATGACAATTAAAACAACAATTCATAGTTGGAGCAATGGTTAGATGCATACTGGATTGATTAGCTCTCTGTGTTGTAAGAATTGATTTATAATATAAAAATCCATCTAGATCATTTTCTACAATGAACTTCTTAAGTATTAGTATATCATGGAGTTCGCTGTCTATTTCTGATGAAAAAATATTTAATTTGTTTTTTTTTGCATTTAATAAAAATTGAAAAGAATCTTCATCGATTTCAATCAAAGCATTAGACAGCGTACTGTAAATATAAAACTCAGTTCTATCAATGTCAAAAAGAATTGTGTATTTTGATATTTTCATTAGTTACTAGTTTTAAAGGTATATATATAATCCTCTTTTATAGAATATCTTTTTTTAGATTGGAAAAATTCATGATCAAGTTTTATACCATATGACTTTCCTTTTTCAAGTCTATTTTTATCCAATACAATTATAAAAGTATACTCATTTTCCCATGATGGCATAATTGCCCAAGGAATAGGAGTTATATTTTCGTCTATTGGACTCATTCCATGAGCACCAAACATCTGTTCTGAAAAACGTATTTTAATTGTATCCACATTTAATTTGATTGTACTACCTGGAGATGGGAAAATATCTACAATATATGGCTCTCTATTATTAAATTCATTAGATACTTGCTCAAAGTGGTTAGCGGTATAGTTAATAAACCCTATAATTTGGGGCATATAATCATCAATGGTAGTAAACTGTTTTTTATTATTACGAAAATGGTCCATAAAAATAATAGATCTTTCCATCCAAATAAATCCGTCATTTTGATTTTGGCTGATAAGCTTTATATCAGAAAGATTATTTATGGGGTTATCTTGAATGTACATTATTGAAAAAAGGTTGGTAAACCATTCATTAATTGTCGTTTGTGCATTCCCATAGGCAAGTTTACTCATATCTTCCTCTACATAGGAATAAATTATTTGGGCAGCTGAATCAATTTTCTCCCAGTTATTTGATATACGGGGATTAGTATAATTATGAAGGTATTCATGAGCAATTATATACATTAGATTCTTGTTAAATACAGGTATACCTTTTGCGTCCACGACAGAACCAATAACCATTCCATCTCTTTTAATTTCACCAGGTATAGAAAAAGCATAATTATGAGGACCATTACAAAGAGAGACGATTACGATTGGTTTTTGTATATCTCCAAATAGAGATCTAAACCATTCAATATTGAAATCCTTCAGAACTTCGTCCATTTTTTCTTCTGCCAATTTATAGAAACTTGCATGTTGTGCATAAAAACTTCTGAATTTTGTTTTCTGATAGAAATCATTTAGCAACTTGACAAAAGTCTCAAAATTTTGTTCTGTCCATCTGCTATCAGCCTGGCTTATTTCAGATATTTTTACATCTGATTTAACAAGAACTTTGCCGTTTCTCACTTCTAAGAATCCTGTTGCAACTGCAACTGCATCATATCCTATTCCATACTTATTCCTTATCTCTTTGATATAAGAAATAAGTTTATGATTATTATGTTTGATGAAAAAATTATCTATACTATAAGTATAATCAGGAATATCATTGTTTACATATTCTTTTGCATCAGCTAACCGAAAAGCAATACTTGTCAGTTCAAAGCATTCATCTACCCGACTCTTCAATTGAGCTATAGAAATATAAATTGAACTCAATAAGAGGGTAATTAATAAAAAAAATCTTTTCATATCTATATGATTTTTATCTATGGGCGAAATCTAAGTATTTCACCCATAAAATTATTTAAAACCCATTTCTTTAATAAGCTGAACCTCCTCCACAAGAAAAATATTTGCTAAAAAGAGAACAACAACTACTGTAAGAATATCCACTAGCACAATTTGTTCCACTTCCATCACTTTCATAACCGTAAGCAGCACTTGGATTGCATGACACTAGAGAGATTAATCCGCAACTACTATACTTATTACATCCAGTATAACCAGAGCTACAACCTCCCCTGATTTTTTTTAGTTCTTCAGGGCTACACATGCGTCCTTCCTCTAAGATTTTAAGTTTTTTTAATTTTTTCATAATTTTCAATTATTAGTAATTAATACTTATCATATTTAGCCTACTATAATCGGCCATTTAACAGATATTTCTTTAGGGTTTATTAGTAAATTAATGAATACTAGAAATATTCTTTATATAAAACAATAAGGTACCCAACCATTGCTCCATGAAGGTATATTTCATCTATTATATTGTTGTCATGAGCCACATATTATTATATTCGTCAAGGCCATTATAATAGTACACTAGGCATTATATTGAATACACCTCATTTTCAACGACATTATAATACCCTAAGATGATTGTAAGTAATGAGTATGATAAATCGTCAAACTCACGTCACCTGAAATAATATTTAGCTATTACGACATTTCTTAACCACACTAGCCACATGTTCAATGAGAGAGTGGAAGCTCGATATTTTTTTATTCTCTTGCTTTTGGACATCAGATAAGTATCTTAGCTAAGCTTCTTAGGAAATGTTCCTATGATCATATCTCTTATTAAATACACCAAAGATCATTATTTAGTTATTTCAAAAGGAAAACTTAACAGTTATAAATCCATATTTTCTTGCTTTCAACACTACCTTTATTAGGTATCGAAAGGCAAAAATCTTTTCAGATAATTTTATTGCTTAATAGAACAGTAATATGTGCCAATTATCATAAATAATTATTCATTATTTTTCGCCCATTCACTATAATAATAATGAACCGCATATGCTTTTTCCAGACAATCTTCCAACCCTTGCCTTTCTACACCTATTCGGACTTCCTCAGCCTCATATCCACTAAAAGGTGAGACATACTCTGCTGGTATAAGATAGATATCATCTTTCTCTTTTTCTGTCAATGAATCATAAAGACGAATTAAAGCATATGGTCCAGTCGTATTAAATACTGCTGTTTTTTTTAAAGAGTAATTATCATCTACAAGAACTGTTTTGGAAAATACATACCTTACTATTCTTTGCATAAAAGGATGTGTTGGAATACTAAGCATTAATGCATTATTGAAAATACGAAAATAACTGGATATAAAATCTTTTTCCATTGCAAAACAACATGAATGACCTTTTAATAAATCATCCATTGGTTGAATAGACTCATAATCAAAGTCAACATACATGCCTCCAATCTTTTCAAGAATGAGATAACGTATGGCATCCCATCGTTGTACATTAAACGGAAATTTGCAGTATACATACCAATACTGAGGATAATGTTCTTTAATAAATTGATTAATACGCTCATTGTCCCAGAATTCATATTGCCAATCAGGGTAATCGCGTTTCCATGTCTCTCCTAATATTCTAAACTTTTCGGGTAATGGTTCACTTATCCCAGACCATATCTGATGGATAATCTTAGGAATTTCATTCATTTGATTTAGTTTTAAGGTTTTTATTTAATTGATAAATATTCTACTTATAACCAGTAAACTAAAGAATAATACCAGCCCATATTATCGCATCATACTAGATATAAATAACATATAAAGGGAGAGTAAATTCTCACATGTTTTTATATTGATAGAATTCAAAATTTTATGTGTTATAGTTAATACTTCGTTTTTTCTTTGAAATTAACATTTTATTTTACAATATTACAAATTAAAATTTAATCACTTTATATTATATATACATATTTTACTTTAATATTTATACTCAAGCAAAAAAAAAGATTGCAACTTAGCCAATCTGAAATTAAAAGTCATCAAAGTCTGGAGACTTTGATTCATATTAGAACTTGTTTGAATTTTGTTCAATAATAATTTTATAGTTGCTATTTTGGCTATATCTTCAGTAGCATTAAAGTTTGTTTCATATTTCCGACAAAACCTTCTATTATTAGTACATAATAGAATATACTTCTTATATTTCCGACAAGTTCTGCTCTGTATCTACAGAACTGTAATTATTTTGCTCATAAACACATATTTCCTCTAATAATAAATTTATTAGGGATTCCAAGAGAGGATATTCATTTTATATTTTATATATTTATACGATTAAGTTATCCGGCTATGTGCAAAACTGTGTAAACGCCTGTTAAAAGAACCGTTACCAAATCGTTACCTTATAGAAAATATCACTTTGTAACTCTTTGATAAAGAGTTGATCCGAGCTATTTAACTGCTATTTTAAAGAAATATTAATACTTGCAAATATTATTTCTTAAGGCTGGTTTTACCCGAAAGGTTAGCGAGCTTCCTTTAAATAAAAAACATAAATGACAAACTGCAAGTACATAAAAAGCGTAGCTTTTTTGAACCACATTTTACAGACAGAGTAGAGCAGGAGCATAACGAGTTTCATCTATATCTTTCAAATCAACAAATGAAAAAACAGCAGTACACTAAAAGTACACTGCTGTTTTTTCAATCAATTTATTTACTTTATCATTTTTCTGAAAAAGAAGTGCGTTCCTGTATCTTCATACTCATCTATTTTAACGTAGAAAGCATCTTTTAGCATCCAGCGTTTCTTCCTGTAATCGTAATACTTTGACAATACCCGTAAGAAAATGATAAATAGCGTCTCATCTTTAGCATCGTAAAAATGGATGGATGCGGAGACACAGTTGTCTTCTTTATCCATAATAAAGGTCATGGAAGCGTTCTGATTGTCAAAACTGACTTCCACATAATCCAAAAGATTACCATTTTCTGTATAATGTATAAGGCATCGGGGACAATCCTTATACTTTTCTTTTACTACTAAATGTGACTGGCTAAGGGTAGAACATGCGTGTTCGACCAGATGTCTGAAATTATTGTTTTTTTGATTCATAAACGTCCGCTTTTGGGCTTGCTAAGGGTAGCAGGCTTTTGTGATTAATATTTTCAGCTTCGTGCTCGTCTGTGTGCTTTGGCTCACATACCCATAACAGTGTGTTGGGTATATAAAATCACAGTACGGAGTTTATTATCACAAATATAAGTGTTATTTCTTATATTTATGTCTGCTTATTATAAAATTATAGTGCACTGCAAAGGGTTGTTTGCCAATAATTACTTATTTTTGTTCATATCAAAATTCTTTCCGATGAAGAAATCTATATCACATTTACCCAAGCGTAAGCAGGAAGACCTTATATTTTTAGTTCGTGAGATTAACAAACGCTTACCGCAGGTGGAAATGATTATATTGTATGGCAGTTATGCAACAGGTAAGTTTGTGGAATATGACGAGCGTGTTGAGTTCGGTATTCCTACTTCGTTTATGTCGGATTATGATATATTGGTGGTAACAAGTGGCGTCTCGGATAAGAAGGTGGGGAACTTACTGGATAATATCGATGATTTGTATTATAAAGATCCTGAATCGCAAACGCCTGTACAGTTTATTAATGATGATATTAAAACGCTGAACAGGCAGTTGGAGGAGGGACGGTATTTTTATACGCAACTCAAACAGGAGGGTATTGTTTTGTATGATAGTGGTAAATGTAAACTTGCCAGAAGACGCAAACTTAACTTTGAGGAAATAAAACAACAAGCACAAGAATATTTTGATGAGAAGTTTAAAGAGGCTAACTTCTTTCTTGATGATGCAATTGTTAACAACCAAAAAGATAGATATAAAAGGGCTTCATTTCACCTACATCAAGCCTGTGAGAATTATTACCATGCCATTCGTTTGTCTTTTACGTTAAGGAATACCAAACAGCACAACCTGGCTAAGATGTGTTCGTCTGTGAAACGGCATTCTGACGAATTGACTAAGGTGTTTCCACGTAATACGGAGGAAGAGAAACGCTTGTTTACACTGTTAAAAGATGCTTATGTGGAGGCTCGCTATAATCCTAAGTTTTTAGTAACGAAAGAGGATATTGACGCTCTTTTGCCTAAAGTGGAGTTGCTTAGGGATATTACTAAATCAATTTGCGAACAGAAGATTGGAGAGTACGGACAGATGGGATAAGTTATTATAATTCTTTTTCCATCCGCTATACAAAATAATACACCAAGAATAAACCGCCAAGGTCAGGCTCTAAAGAGTTTCGCCGTAAATCTTCCTGATCTTTCGATCAGCGTATTTACGGCGAAAACCTTGTCTTGTGTATTCTTGTTTTATATGGGGTGTATATCGGTGGTTAAAAGATAAGTTGTATGAAAATACCTACATTATCCATTACGGATAATCTTACTTTTTGGAGTAGAAATAAAAAAAACTCAGCAATGATAAAAATATAAATTAATTTGCATTTGGTAGAAATTTTTTATTACTTTATCAAGTATTTAGTGTTCTTTGTTATTGTGCAGAATGAGATATAATATGGAAGTTTGCTCGTTTCCAAACCGTTACCTATTGGTGAAGATTATTTTATAACAAACTGTATTTCATTCCGTTAAACAGAGGAGTGTGTCTTGCAATATGCATTGTCAATCGTTTTGTAATACCACACAAATCTCCAATACCCTTCAGATAGAAGTCAAATAGTTTTTAATAACTTTTTATCAGCTAGATATAAAGAGTATGTTTTCAAGAGGTAGCCATTTGACAACAGTTCTTTTTACATGATTTTACTCAGTTTTGCATCCTCGTCAGATAACTTCCCTAGTGGCTCGGACTTATATAACATTTATTATCGGCCACTTGCAAATTGGCATTTGAAATATTAACAATTTCGATTCAATTATAAATTAATTAACCAATTAATTTATAATTGAATCGAAACCACAATACATGATCGCAATAAAACCCATATTAAATATTAATTAATGTTGTATAACATTTATATTATCAATGCATCATCGTTGTTATTATTTATTTTTGTTAAAATAACACTATAAACAAAATCGTATTTAATATTATTCAAGGCTTACCTGCCCAAATATTATTTCTCAATAAATATTATTGTGCATATCTGATATCATAAACATCAAATGAATTAAGTTATAAAAAATCTAAATGCTAATTATTAAATCAAGATGTAAAGCATGAGTAATAATAATCAATTGAAAAATAAAGAAAAAAATACCTTTATTTTTTTTCTTCAACAATTAGATGTTAAGTATACTAACGCATTCTCTGATAAATATTATAATGAACATCCTAATAAGGATACTTTGTTGGGTTTATCTAGAATGCTTTCTGAATATGGAATCAAGAATACGAGTGTTAACATTGAAAATAAAAAAGCGGGAATTTTTGTATTAGATGTTCCATTTATGGCTTATACAAATAAGGATATTATCGTTGTATATCAAAAAACATCAGATCAAATATCATATGTCAGCAATAGCAAAAACATATCCATGCCGATAGACGAATTCATAGAGATATGGTCAGGGATCGTTCTTATAGCCGAACCGGATGAAAATTCTTCTGAGCCAGATTATAAAGAACATAGAAGAAAGGAATTACTAAGAATTGGAGAAAAAGGAATGACTTCTCTTGTTGTTGCCATTCTTATTATAATTGGATTTATACAAAATAAGATATATTATAATTGGAGTCTAATTTTTTCTTTATTACTTAATATTATTGGTCTATATATTAGCTTTTTATTAGTAGCTAAAGGATTAAATATCCAAAATAAAAATGCCGACAAAATATGTTCTTCAATAAAAAATGGTAATTGCAACAGTGTTCTTGATTCATCCGCCGCAAAATTATTTGGAACATATGGTTGGAGTGAAATTGGGCTAAGTTACTTTGTTTCCAATTTATTGATTATTTTATTTTTTCCTCAATTAATATCCTATTTGGCAATAGTGAATATTCTTACTCTCCCGTATAGTTTTTGGAGTGTTTGGTATCAAAGGTTCAGGGTTAAACAATGGTGCCCTCTCTGCCTGATTGTACAAATAATATTATGGAGTGTATTTGTAGTCAACTACTCATTTAATTATATACAAGTTCCATCATTTAAAGTAATAGATATATTAATTAGTGTTTGTATATACATTTTCCCTTTTTTGATAATATATACTCTAATATCAAACATAAATGATCAATCACAAAAACATAATACAGAACAGAGATCGAATAGCTTGAAAATGGAAAATGGAGTTTTCGCTTTTTTATTGCATAGACAGCCTCAAAACATTGTAGACAAATCAAATTCACAATTATTATTCGGGAATGCAGATGCAAATATTTTAGTCACGATTTTGAGTAATCCACACTGCATGGCTTGTGCTTGGATGCACAAAAGAGTTGAAGCATTATTACCAAAGATGGAGGATAAAATTTGCATCCAATATATAATATCTCCATTCAAGTCATCGTCAGAAACCGCTGCAAAATCCGTTATCGGTGCTTATTTAAACAATAAAGAACAAGTTATGGGGATTTATCAAGATTGGTTCGAAAACGGAAAATATGATACAAAGAATTTTATTCAGAAATATAACATCAACATTGATGACGAAAATATTAATGAAGAGTTGGAGAAACATAAATCTTGGATCGAGAAAGCACAGATAACAACTACTCCGACCATATTTATTAACGGTTATAAATTACCAACGTATTATAGTATAGAAGATCTGGAGTTTTTAATAAAATTTCAGTTTGACACTATTCTAAATGATAAACTGATAGGACAAAATATCCCTCAAATTGAGGTTTATGAGTAAAAAAATAAAAATACTGGTATTTATTATTGTCATCTTCACTTGTAATATACAGGCACAGATAACAATTAAAGGTAACATCGTTGACAACCAGAAAGAGCCCTATGCTGGTATTTCTGTTTTGTTAAAGACATTACCAGATAGTACTATAGCTAGCTATGCATTTACTGACGGGAATGGGAACTATGCTATTTCCTATGAAGGTGAAACTAAGAAACTTAACATATCAATAGCAGGATTACACATCATTCCTCAATCAAAAGATATTGAGAATATAGGTCAAGAAATAAACTTTACTATTGAAGAAAAAGAGATAAAACTGAAAGAGGTAGTTATCAAATCTACTAAAATATGGGGTTCAAAAGATACGGTAAACTACCTGGTTTCCGAATTCAGCAATAAAAACGATATTGTAATCGCCGATGTTTTAAAAAAACTGCCGGGAGTAAACGTGTCTGAAAGTGGAGCTATTACTTATCAAGGAGAACCTATTAACAATTTCTATATTGAGAATTTAGATATGCTAGGTGGTCATTATGGCATTGCAACAAATAACATATCGGCAAGAGATGTTTCGACTATTCAAATATTAGAAAATCATCAACCAATTAAAGCTCTCGATGGTATAAAAATATCAAATTCCGCAGCCATTAATTTAAAATTAAAAGATGAGGCTAAAGGTTACCTCAATATTATGGCACAACTCGGCATTGGCGGATTTCCGTGGATTTGGGATAATGAGTTAAGCGGGATGTATTTTGCAAAAAAGAAGCAAAACATATCAACATATCAAGGGAATAATTCCGGACGGGAGTTATCCAGAGGATTGGCATCATTTACAGCGAGTGATAAATTTGGCGTAGACAATGTGCTAAATATAATAGTACCGTCTCCCCCATCCATCAACCAAAATCGGTTTTTATTCAACAACTCGAATGCTTTGACAATAAATAATTTATACAAAACAGGAGAGAACAGTCAACTTAACTTTAATACTATATATCTGAACGATCACGAAATAAGAAGAAGCAAGTCTTTAACCTCCTACTTTCTCACCAACGATAGCATATTGATAATAAACGAAGATATGAACTTGTCGAGAAATATAGACAAATTAGAAGCTGAAGTGAGATATAATCTCAACGATTCAAGTAATTATATAAATAATTTCTTCTATATACAAGGATTATGGACGAACAATCTTGGTGATATTATAAATGAACAAGAAATTGAGCAACGCCTAAAATACCCTACATTCTTATTCACAAACACTTTCGATTGGGTAAAGAAAAAAGACGGGGGAAATAAAGGGTTTGAATTTTCGTCTTCGACAGGCTTTAAGTCTTCACCGCAGTCGTTGACTATCAGACCGGGATTGTATGAAGATATTTTCAACAACGGGAAAAAATATTCTGCCTTGAAGCAAAAAGCAAAGATAAATAATTTTTATATCGACAATAATCTGACCTTTTTATCATCATTATGGTTAGGAGATATCTCGGTCAACCCAAAACTTGGTTTCGGACTCGAATCCAAAAACCTAAACTCAGATATTTATATTACCGATAACAATCATAAAACATTTGCTCTTGAACCCGACAGTCTTAAGAATAGATTGGATTGGACTAGATATTATGGAAGTACTGCACTTTCACTTATTTATCACAAAAGTAAAATCCATATTGATGCCTTGCTTCCAATAAGCTATAATTCACTGGCAATAAAAGACAAAATACTCGGAGAAAATAACGATCTGAACAGAGTATTCTTCCAACCATCACTCAATATCAAATATCAACTCACAGGCAACACCAGCCTCTATGGAAGTTATTTCTTCTACAATAACCTAGGAGATATAAATACGTTGTATTCAGGTTATATATTACAAAACTATCGTAGTATAAATCACTTTAGCAACCAATTAGCCGAATCGCGAGGCAATGGTGGCAATATCGAAATGACATACAAAAATGTAATAGATATGCTTTTCATAAGCGGTGGCGTTACCTATAATTATACCAAAAGAGACATTCTATTCGGACAGATTTTTCAAGGTATATTGACTCTAACTTCAGCTCTCGAACAAGACAATACCTCAACGAACCTGTCTGTTAACGGGCGTATAAGCAAAGGCTTCTACTTGATGGGGATCGTGACTTCATTAGATGCTTCATATGGTACCTATTCGTCCGAACAGCTAAGACAAAAAAAACTAGTTCAATTTAAAAATAACGGTTTAAACATTAACGGATCCCTCAATGCCAAACCTGCATCTTGGCTTTCATTTGCTTATAAAGGCACTTGGAGCCGTAATTGGAGTAGAATAGAAGCAGTCGAAACTTTTACCCCTATAAGAATTTTTATAAATAATATTTCATGTGATGTAAATTTACCTAAAGATATAACCTTGACTGCAAACTATGAGCACTATTATAACAGTGCTGCCATAGGCAATCGTTATCTCTCCTTTACAGATCTAGCCCTGCAATATAGTTGGCAGACACTTTTTTTATCACTCAGTTGGGCAAATATATTCAATACAAACAATTATATATCGGCATATAACAACAATCTTAATTCATATTATCAGAATTACGAAATCAGAGGAAGCGATATATTGTTGAAAATTAGGATGAAAATAAAATAAATTATAAAAAATAGAATAGTCATGGGAAAAACAAGCTGTATAAAGAAAAAGATTAGCACCCTTATATTATGTATACTAATTACAATCTGTGTAAGAGGTCAATTCTATCAGCCTCCTTCTTATTTATCAATAGATACAAAATATAAAGTGCTAGATTCGGCAAAATTAAAAATAACTTACAAGCTCACCTACGTAAAAGACAGTAATAGACCCGATGAAAAATATATAGACATAGAAACCTTATTAATAGGAGATAAAACGTCTAAATATTTCAGTAGTAGTTATGCCGAATATAATAATGAGATTTATGAAGGGATAAAGTCTAAAAAGCATACTAGCATTATTCCAAATCCGCCTAGGGGTGTACTTGGTGTGGAAATCTATAAGAATTTTTCCAAAAATGAGGTAACTTTCATTGAGCTAGGAACAGCGCTACGTAGTGATTTCTTATACAATGAAAATATTCCAATAATAAATTGGAATATTAGCAACGTAACGTCTACCATTGCGTCTTATACCTGTCAAAAAGCAACAGCAGAATTTAGAGGAAGAAAATATGAAGCTTGGTTTACATCAGAAATCCCGATTAACAATGGGCCTTGGAAATTTGGAGGATTACCCGGATTAATATTGAAAATAACTGATGATAAGCAGTACTACAATTTCGAATGCACTGGAATCGAACAGTTATCAAAAAAAGGACCAATTATAATTTATGACCTCAACTATGAAAAAACAAGCAGTGAAGCCTATAATAAAGTATGTAATCGTTATCATGAAGACATAGTACCTTTTTACAAAATGCGAGGAGGAGCTGTATTTAGCATAAATAAAGGAAGAGAAGAACTTAAATCTAAAAAAGAGCCCTACAATCCTATCGAATTAAAGTAAAATAGCCAAAGAAGAAGAATACATCATATACTAATACAATGAGAAACAACATTCATTTTTTATGTAAAAACAATTTAAGCAAGTCAGCCCCAGTCCAGTTTATACTGTTTTGAAGACTGGGGCAGTGACCTGTCTTCTTTATATAAGGACATACAAAAGAAAGCATAAAACAGCTTAAATTAAATCATTTTTCAATTTAAAATATAAAATCATGAAAAAACTGGATAAACTTAAATTACATAATCTAGTAGCAGAAGGACTATCAGATAAAGAAATGAATATTATTAGAGGAGGAAAAAGTTGTACTTGTTCATGTGCAGGACCGAGTGGTGCTTATGACAACTCTTGTGCTAATTATGGGATTGGTAGTGGGGGACATAGCACTTCTGGTTCTAATGGTTATACATGCGGAGACTAAAAATATCTGATTTAACAGAAGTGTCTCTAACAAGACACTTCTGTTTTTGGGACTCGCATTTAAATAATTTCAGAGAATACTAATTTTAAATCTTCTTAATAAAAAGATGATATGAGAGAAACACAAGAATATTTGAATTTAGATATAGCTAAAAAGTCCATAGCAAATACAGACCAACTTACATTTGAGGTTACTGATATGTGCAACCTTAATTGTACATACTGTGGATATGGCGATCTCTATTCTGATCACGATAAAAGGGATAATAAGATGCTTTCTGTTAAGAAAGCTATAAATCTTATCGACTATATGAATGATTTGTGGACGTCTCCATATAATCATACATATATGAAAGATGTATTCATAAGTTTCTATGGAGGGGAACCACTACTTAATATGGAATTTATTTCAACTATTGTAGATTACATAAAGAACTTGAAATGCCAATCCCGAAGATTCCTTTTCTCGATGACAACTAATGCTATGCTATTAGATCGGTATATGGATTATCTGGTATCCAATAATTTTAACGTCTTGATTAGTTTAGACGGTAACAAAGATAATATGGGGTATAGAATAGATAAGTCAGGAAATTCTTCCTTCGATCGAATAACAAAGAATGTTGACTTATTGAGAGAAAAATTCCCTGATTACTTCGATAAGTATATTAATTTTAATGCGGTATTACATAATAAGAATTCAGTTGAGAGCATTCATTCATATTTCAAAGAAAAATATAATAAGGTGCCTCGGATTGGAGAACTTAATAATGTTGGTATAAGAGAAGATAAAATAGAAGATTTCAATACAACATACCGCAATTTATCTGAAGATTTAAATCAATCCGAACATTATACTGAGATAATGAAAGATATGTCTATAAGTCTAGCAACATCCAAAAGTATAACTACATATTTAATGCAATATTCAAATTTTGTTTTCAGGGATTATAATGAATTACTTTATGGTAAACAAACAAAGATTACAATTCCGACAGGAACATGCATGCCATTTTCGAAAAAGGTCTTTATGACTGTAAATGGCAAAATTTTACCATGCGAACGCATTGGGCATCAATTTGCTTTAGGAATAGTAACAGACGATTCAGTTGAGATCAATTTCGAATATATAGTTAATAAATATAATGTATATTATACTAAAATAGATAAACAATGCAAGTTATGCTATAATCGAAATACATGTATTCAATGTATATTCAATTTACCGGATATAAACGAAAAGAGACCTATTTGCCATGGCTATATGAACCAGAAAGATTTTGAAGCATATCAGAATGCACAAATATCCTTTCTTGCTAATAATCCTGAAGAGTATTTCAGACTAATGGAAGACGTTATTGTTGTTTAATATTCAAACATTCATTTATTATGATAGACCCAACTAAACAATATTGGCTTTATATATATTCACATGTATATGTTGTTCAAAAAACGAATAAAATATTACTCTATAACGTGCAAAATGCAATATATATAGAGACTGAAAATTCTCAATTTCAAGCATTGATAAAAGAGGTTCATGAAAAAAATAATCTAGGTGTTGTGATCCTAAAATCTGTATACCGAAATGATATCTACTGTAATGACCTTATAAAAGAAGCGATTGAAAAACAAATAGTAGGTCTTATCGAAATAGAAAAAGAAAAAAATAAACCGATTGTATTATTACCTATTTTGAATCTTCAACGAGATATTGACAAATTGGCAGGAGATAATGCAGCCTTAATTGGAGACAAAATCCTATCTTACTTGACTGAAATCAATCTTGTTATAAATAATAAATGCGATTTAGAATGTCATCATTGTAATTCATATTATAAACAAACGAAATTTTGTACTAAGAATGCAAAACAATCTGTGTTAATGCCTAACATTATTGAATCAGTTTTGCAGCAGGCTTTGCACGCTTCAATAATTAAAATAAATATATCAGGAGGTGACATCAATTACTACCCATATTGGAACGAATTGAAACCGATATTAGATAAATATAACTATGAATACCATTTCTTTATACATTATCGAAATTTTTCAGAAGTTTTATTGCCCAATCTAATTAATCAAAAATTTGAGATATTAGTTAACTTTCCTATAGACAAAGAAATGCTTTTAAAGCAAATTAGAAATTCCTATAGTAACTATACAACATATCATTTTCTCATTGAGGATGAAATACAATATGAATTAATAGATAAATTAATAGAAGAATATCAGATAAGCAATTTCAAAATAACTCCTTTTTTTACGGGCTCAAATTATGAATTCTTCAAAAGCAATATTTTTTTAGATAAAGAAGATATTCTATCCGAGCCTATAATTTACAGAAAAATATTTTGCAATCAGAAATTAAATTCAAACTATTTCGGTAAACTGAACATCTTCCCCGACGGAGATACTAAAGCAAATGTGAATAAAGAAAGTATAGGCTATATTCAAGAAAAACCATTACTAGAAATAATTTATGACGAGTTAATTCAAAATACAGCTTGGCGTCAAATTAGAAATAGTGAACCCTGCAATAATTGTTTATATCAATTTTTATGCCCACCAATGTCAAATTATGAGATTGTTATGAATAGGTCTAACTTCTGTAGTATATAACAGAAATTACCCGATAATCATAAGGAAGAAGGCTCAAAATATTTCTACAAATTAATATTATAAAAAATACTAAAAATCTCGTGCTATGAAAAAAAAAATACCTCAAATCATTCATCAAATTTGGTCTGGAATAGATGAACCATTACCAAGACCCTTCAAAATAATTGGAGATACATGGAAACGGGACTATCCGACTTGGAAATACGAATTTTGGGATAACGAAAGAATCAATAATTTTATTCAAGAACACTATCCTCAACATTGGGACGTATATACCAGATATCCATTCAATATACAACGTTGGGACGCTATACGTTATATGATATTGAATAAAATGGGAGGCATTTATGTTGATTATGATTATGAATCTATAAAACCAATGGATGAATTAATAAAAGGAAAACACTGTTGCTTTGCATTAGAAAAAACAGATCCAGATAAAATATTTTTCAATAATGCCCTGATGCTTAGCGTAGCTGAACATCCATTTATGAAAAAAATAATAGAACAAGCCTTGTCTAAAAAAGCACTTGATTTTGAAAGATCACCTAAGAAAGATTGTGTTTTCCATACTACTGGACCATATATGCTGATCGATCTTTATAATACATTAACAGAAGAAGAAAAAGAAGATATTTATCTTATACCAGCACAGTTTACATCTCCGTTTAATGGGCATGAAGCATATTTATTCATACAAGGAGAAAATGAGCAACTTCTCGAAGATTGTTTGGATGAAGCTTACGCAGTCCACTACTTTTGTAGTAATTGGGCTGTTACTGATCTGTAATAAATTACTAGTAATAGTTGCTTTTTTTATTGTAAAAATCACTCTTTATTTATATATGAAATCATTCCCTTCTTATAAACAGCTAGATTCTATGGACTGTGGTCCAACATGTCTGCGCATGATTGCTAAATACTATGGTCGTAGTACTTACAATATACAAGAATTACGTGAGAAGAGTTTCATTACTCGTGATGGCGTTTCTATGTTAGGAATAAGTGACGCAGCCGAAAGCATAGGGTTTAGAACAAGTGGCATTAAAATTACGTTCGACCAGTTAGTCAAAGAAAAGCCATTTCCATGTATTTTACACTGGAACCAAAATCATTTTGTTGTATGTTACGATATTAAGAAGAAGCGAAATGGAAATTATGATATAAAAATATCCGACCCTGTTGGCGAAAAATACACAATGAATAAGGATGCTTTCCTCAAATGTTGGGTAAGTACCAAGTCACAGGGAGAAGATATGGGTACAGCATTATTAATAAGTCCCACGCCAGATTTCTATAACATGGAAGAAACTCAAGGCAGAAATAATAAAACTATCAGTTATTTCTTCCGCTACCTGACTCCCTATAAATCACAAATTGTACAATTGATAGTCGGGATGTTTATTGGAAGCATTTTAGCTTTAATATTTCCTTTTCTTACACAAGCAGTAGTCGATCAGGGAATTGGCTATAACAACTTAAGTTTTATTACACTTATATTGATTGCTCAGCTAGTACTCTTTATAACACAACTTACTGTAGAATTTATTCGTAACTGGATTACCTTACATGTAAACAGTCGAATCAGTATATCCCTGATTTCAGATTTTTTATCTAAATTGATGAAACTTCCCCTCCGTTTTTTTGACACAAAAAATGTCGGAGACATCATGCAACGGATAGGAGATAACGACCGTATAAAATCATTTCTCACTGGATCAACCTTAACAACTTTATTTTCTTTTGCCAACTTTATAATATTTGCTATAGTTTTAGCTTACTACAATTTAACAATTTTAGGTGTATTTGTTTTAGGAAATGCCCTCTATGTTACATGGATACTCATGTTCATGCGCTACCGCCGAAAATTAGATATGGCGCGATTTACCGAAGCTTCTGCAGAACAAAGTAACTTAGTACAGATAGTTACGGGTATGCAGGAAATAAAACTCAATAATTGTGAAAAACAACAACGCTGGAAATGGGAACGTATACAGATCAAACTCTTCAAGATCAGCATAAAAGGGATGGCTTTGGGACAATACCAACAGATGGGATCGGTTTTCTTTAGCCAAACAACATCTCTTTTTGTATCTTTTATAGCTGCTCGTGCTGTTATTGAGGGTGATATGACACTCGGTATGATGATGTCAGTCAGTTATATTATTGGCCAACTATCGGGACCAATCGGACAAGTTATTAATTTCGTTCAGGCCGCTCAGGATGCCAAAATAAGCCTTGAACGATTGAATGAAATCCATAACAAAGAAGATGAAGAACAATCCATAGGATACAAAACAAATGAAATACCTTTGAATAAATCTATCCAAATCGAGGATATTTACTTTAGCTATGATGGGGCCGACAGGGATTATGTGTTAAATGGCATAAATCTAGCTATCCCGGAAAATAAAATAACAGCCATTGTTGGTGCTAGTGGAAGTGGTAAAACAACCTTAATAAAATTGCTACTTGCTTTTTATATCCCGAATAAAGGGAAAATAAAAATAAATGAAGTGTCTATAGAGGATATTAATCCGCACTTATGGCGGCAAAAATCCGGAGCAGTAATGCAAGATGGCTTTATTTTTTCTGATACCATTGCCAATAATATTGCTGTAGGGGAAGATATTGTTGATAAAAAAAAGTTGCTTCAAGCTGTCGAAATAGCTAATATAAAAGAATTCATCGAATCCTTACCACTAAAATACAATACAAAAATAGGTATGGAAGGCAATGGAATCAGTCAGGGACAACGGCAACGACTTTTGATTGCCCGGGCTGTATACAAAAATCCTGACCTCTTGTTTTTCGATGAGGCAACGAATGCATTGGATGCTAACAATGAGAGGACAATACTAGATAATTTAAATGAATTCTATAAAGGGAAAACAGTTGTAATCGTGGCTCACAGGCTAAGTACGGTTCAGCATGCCGACAACATAGTAGTAATGGATAAAGGGAAAATAATAGAAGAAGGAACACATAAAGAGTTGACCAATAAAAAGGGAGCCTATTATACATTAGTTAAGAATCAATTAGAATTGGGAACATAATTTATATGACACAAGTGAAAAAAAAAATAGATGAAGATATTGAGCTCAGAAGCGAAGAGTTTCAAGAAGTGCTTGGTAGTGTACCCCCTTGGATATTACGCAAGGGAATAATTTTGATAGCTATCATAGTATTTATCCTTTTAATAGGAAGTGCCATATTCAAGTATCCTGATACAATCACTACCTCAATGACATTAACCGGGAGTATTCCACCAGCATCTCTTATTGCAAAGACTTCCGGCAAATTACAGGAAGTAAGTATATATGATAAACAGCAAGTCAGATCAGGAGACTACCTAGCTATTATTGAAAATCCAGCTAAAACAGAAGATATCATGATTCTTAAAAAATACATTGAACAATATAGCCAGGAAATAGACACAATCTTAACGATGCCCGCCAAGGACCTGAAATTGGGAAATATACAATCTCTATACTCGTTATTTTATATAACCCTATTCGATTATCATGAATTTAAACGCCTCCAATATTATACGAAGAAAATAGACTTTATGCACCAAAGGATAAGTCAATATGATAATTATTATAACAATCTAAAACAGCAGCAAGATATAGTAAATGAGCAACTCACTTTGATTAAGAGTCAGTATCACCGTGATTCCTTGCTGAATAAAAGAGGAGTCGTTTCGCACGAAGAACTGGAATCTACCAGAAATAAATATTTGCAGGGATTTTTGTCTTTGGAGGATATGCATTCTACTTTGCAAAACACGGAGATTCAGATCACACAAATGCGGGAAAATCTGCTTGACACTGAATATCAATATCAAGATAAAAAAAACACCCTGGAAACGCAATTAAAAACATATATAGCTCAATTGTTAACCGAAATGCAGACATGGGAGCAAAACTATGTCTTTATTGCTCCGATAGACGGTCAAGTAACATTTACAACCTATTGGGTAAAAAATCAAAATGTAACGATTGGGGAGTGTGTGTTCACAATCGTACCCAATAACAACGGGGAAATCATCGGTAAGGCACAAATGCCTTTAGCACGATCTGGTAAAGTTAAGACAGGGCAAAAAGTGAATATCAGATTCACAAACTTTCCGGATAATGAGTATGGTATTATCAAAGGCAGGGTAAAGAATATATCAATGGTTCCCACAAAAGACAATCAAGGAGAAAACTATTATACTGTAGAGATAGAATTACCTGAAGGGATAACAACGACCTACAACAAGGTATTGCCTTACTTACCAGAAATGCAAGCACAGGCAGATATTATAACCAAAGATATCTCTTTGTTGGAACGTTTTTTTATGCCACTTCGGAAAACTTGGAAAGAGGGGATGAATGACCTATGATTAAAATTTAAATTTATTATTAATCTTAATATTACATAATGATGAAACAAAGTATACCTAAAATTATTCACCAAATTTGGTCTGGAGTAGAAGAACCTCTTCCTGAGCACTTCAGAATGCTAGGGGAAACATGGAAAGCAAATCATCCGACATGGGAGTATGTTCTATGGGATAATAATAAAATGAATGATTTTATTCAAAAAATCTATCCTCAATATTGGAACACTTATAATAGTTTTAAGTATAATATTCAACGTTGGGATAGCATTCGTTATTTAATTCTAAATGAGATAGGAGGAATTTATGCAGATTTCGATACTGAATGTTTAAAACCAATGAATAATCTTTTAAAAGATAAAACTTGTTGCTTTTCTTTAGAGCCAAAAGAGCATGCGATTGCTCTTGGAGTATCAACTCTTATAAATAATGCAATAATGATGTCAGAGGCAAATCATTCTTTTATGAAAAAAGTTGTAATTAAAGTTTTTCAAGAAAAAAATACTATGCCATATACTCATCGTAATTTAGAAATATTAGACACGACTGGCCCTTTAATGTTGACGAAATTATATGAAACGTTTGGTAAAGAGCATAATGTACATGCCATACCTGCAGAATATATATCTCCATTCACACGACAAGATACTATTGATTTATTTAATAATATAAACATTACAAATTTAGAAGGCAAATTAAAGAAGGCTTTTGCAGTGCATTATTTTTTTAACACATGGACATAACAAAAGACTGGTTCGTGTAAATATTATATAGTTAGACTCTAATAAATATGAAAATAGAATCTCATGATAATCCATTGATAACGGTACTAATACCTATGTATAATGCTGAAAGTTTTATAAAAAATACTATTGATAGTGTATTGTATCAAACATTTACACATTTTGAAATTTTAGTATTGGATGACTCTTCAATCGATTCTAGTGCTGAGATAATAAAATCTTATGATGATTCTCGAGTAAAATATATTGCTTGTTCGCATGATTTTATAAAAACCCTTAATCATGGACTTCAACTGGCAAAAGGTAAATATATTGCTTTATTAGATCATGATGATTTGATGATGCCTTATAGATTACAGATTCAATATGATTATTTGGAATCTAATCTAGATATTGTCGCTTGTGGAGGCTATATGCATTCGTTTGGCATGTATTCAAAACTTATTGAGGCACCTTTGGAGCACGATGAAATCCTAAAAGAGATGATAAAACGAAGTCCGATGCTTAACCCAACAGGTTTTATTAGAAGAGATGTTCTAGGTATAGATAAGGTTAAATATGAATATGGCTATTCTTTTGCTGCAGATTTTAAATTCTGGTCAGATTTAATCAAAATAGGTAAAATAGCAAATATTCCCATAGTATTAACGTTGTACAGGACTTCTAAAACACAAACAAGTATTCTCTTTTCAGAAGATTCCACAATAGGGACCAATCAAATCCAACATGAAATCGTTGAATACCTATTCTCTTTGATAGGGGCAGATAATGAATTTTATTCTATTTTGGATGAGAAATTTCTGCCTGGATTGAATGAATTAGGAAGTCGTTCTTTTTTTTCCCCTCCAGTATATTTTTTATTCATGTATGAGTTAATAAGGGGTTTGAATAAGAGCGGTGCTATAAATGTTTCATTTCACGATTCATCAACCAATAGTATAAAAAGCAAAGCCTTATAAAAATTTGATATTTAGTTTCTTTTGATTATGGATATCTAAAGTGCTTGCAGGCCATATCCATTTAGCCATAGATATAGAAGGTTAAATTATTTGTATATAGCAAGATAATGGTAGCAATATTCAGTATATGGAGGAGCTGCAATAGTTGTTAGAGTCACCGTAGACGGAATCCGAACCGATACGACAGCAAAGAATACTATCAACCCGAAGCTATGGGATACCGCCAAAGGCAAAGCCTATGAGCGTTCTCTCCTGACAAATGAATTAAATATGTATCTTGATTCAATTCGTGCGGAATTTATCAGGATTCATCGGGATTTAGAACAAGACGGCATTGAACACATTACTGCTGAAGCTGTGGTTAGCCGCTTCTTAGGTAGAGACAAGCCTGAGAGATACACTTTACTTGAGGTTTTTCGCGAACATAATGAGCCCTTTCACTCTAAAAACACAAAAAAACTTAAATACAATAAGTTTGAATTTCATATCTTTACACTATGAAAGCAAAACGTATCATTTCGGAGTTTAACAATGAACTCAAGCTAAAAGGCTTCAAGGCATTTCAGATTGATGACGACAGTAATGCCACACGCATTTATAGTCGTAAAGATTTCTACAAGATTTGTCTTACTACCGGCAAGAGCATTATCCACTATGCCGACAGAAGCTTTGAGCAGGAAGGTACAATTCTGTTCTTTGGCAACCCGCATATCCCTTATTCGTGGGAAACAATATCAACTACATACGTTGGGTATACCTGCCTTTTTTCTGAAGAATTTCTGAAACAATCTGAACGCTCGGAGAGCCTCCTTCAATCGCCGTTCTTCAAAATTGACGGAACTCCTGTTTTAGAGATATCAGAGCATCAAAGGCTGTTTCTGAATACACTTTTTCAGAAAATGATTGAAGAGCAGGAAAATGACTATACTTTTAAGGATGAACTCATTCGGAACTACATTAGCCTGATCATTCACCAAGCATTAAAACTGCAACCGACAGAACATTATCACCAAGCCAAAAAAGCGACTGCACGCATTACATCTGTATTTCTTGAATTGCTGGAAAGGCAATTCCCGATCGAGACTTTCGACCACCCATTGCAACTGAGGACAGCACAGGATTATGCACAAACCCTGAATATTCACACCAACTATTTAAATCGTGCCATAAAAGAAATCACAGGCAAATCGACCACCACACATATTACGGAACGGATTATTGCAGAAGCAAGAGCATTACTACAGCATACCGATTGGAATATATCGGAAATCGCCTTCGCTCTCGGATTTGAATATCCGACCTACTTCAACAACTTCTTTAAGAAACATACGGGAACAAATCCAAAATCTCTCAGGGAATCGATAGTTTGAATTTCTTAATCATCGGTTTGAAAATCGTTAACCGTAAAGGCTGATAAATCACGATCTTTGTATTAAAAAACACAAAGATGGATAAAGCAGATATTTTTGAGCGGCTGAAAAACGGAGAAACTATACCGTGCGACGACCCGCAAGCCTATAAAATGCGGGAGGCTTCTTATGCCACAAAAGAACTACTCTTGCAAATGAATAGCTCTTTCGATTCTGCTGAGATCAGAAATTTATTAAGCCGAATTACAGATAGCATAATTGACGAAAGTGTCGCTGTATTTACACCGTTTTACATCAATTACGGAAAGCATACCAAAATCGGTAAAAACGTATTTATCAACTTCAACTGCACTTTCCTTGATTTGGGCGGTATCACCATCGAAGATAACGTGCTGATAGCTCCTAATGTCAGTATCTTATCCGAGGGGCACCCTGTTTCGCCAGAAAACAGGCATTCGCTTGTACCTAAATCCATTCATATCAAAAAGAACGCTTGGATTGGGGCAGGAGCAACTATCCTTCAAGGCGTAACCATTGGCGAAAACGCTATCGTGTCGGCAGGTGCGGTAGTATCAAAAGATGTACCCGATAACACAATTGTAGGCGGTATTCCTGCAAAAATCATTAAATACATTGAATAAAATGAAGAGACTATCAATCCTTGCAGTAGTAACCCTGATGTTTTTAGGACAATCATATAGCCGAAATCAAAAAACGAACAATCAAAATTCAGAAAATATGAATCATACAGAGCAAAAAGAACATTATACGTTTGATTTAAGTGATAAGGTTACCCGTCAGAAAGTAACTTTCAAAAACCGTTATGGAATTACACTTACAGGCGATTTGTATATTCCGAAAAACAAGAGTAATGAATCTTTACCGGCTCTTGCCATAAGTGGGCCTTTTGGTGCAGTAAAAGAGCAGTCTTCGGGGCTTTATGCACAGAATATGGCAGAGCGTGGTTTTATTACGCTTGCTTTCGATCCCTCTTATACGGGAGAGAGCGGAGGTGAACCTCGCCATATAGCATCGCCCGACATAAACACCGAAGATTTCAGTGCGGCAGTCGATTATTTGGGAGTACAAGCGGGTGTTGACCGAAACAAAATAGGCATTATCGGTATTTGCGGCTTCGGAGGTTTTGCATTAAATGCTGCCGCTGTCGACAAACGAATTAAAGCCGTAGCAGCTACAAGTATGTACGATATGTCGAGAGTGAATGCCAACGGTTATTTCGATGCCACGACATTGGAGCAACGTACCCAAACATTAGAGCAAATAAGCTTACAGCGATGGGCTGATGCAGAAAATGGAACTCCGGCTTTAGCCCCCAAAGGGCTGCCTGACAAAATTGAAGGCAATGAGCCTCAATTTGTAAAAGATTACTTCGATTATTATAAAACGGAGCGTGGTTTTCATCCGCGCTCAATAAATTCAAACGGTTCGTGGACAGTTACCAATGTGTTATCGTTTATGAATATGCCGATCCTAACCTACATCAAAGAAATCTCGCCAAGACCTATGTTACTGATTGCAGGGGAGAATGCACATTCTCGCTATTTCAGCGAAGACGCTTACAAAGCAGCTTGCGAACCCAAAGAGTTAATGATTATTCCTCAGGCTGTTCATGTGGATTTATACGACCGATTGAATGTTATACCATTCGATAAACTGGGATCCTTCTTTAAGGAACATTTAAGATAGACCTAATATCAAAAACCATGAAAAAATTATTGATAATAGCATTCACCGTATTATTGGCAATGAATGTTTCGGCGTGCACTTCCGATGATCCACCTATCACGCCAAAAGTTACCGAAACGGGGCAGACCAGCGACAACAATGATAACAATGGTGGAGATGATAATACAGGAAATCAGACAGAAAATAAAGGTATGAAACTTAGGATAAAAGTCGGCTCGGAAACATTTTCAGCCACTCTTGCAAATAATGAAACGGCAAAAGCATTCAGGGCTATGCTTCCGATAACGATAAATATGGCAGAACACGCCGGAAACGAAAAGTATTACGACCTTCCGAACAGCTTGCCCACAGCAGCATTCAGTTCGGGAACTATCCGTAACGGCGATATTATGCTTTTCGGTTCGAGAACGTTGGTATTGTTCTATAAGAGTTTCTCGACCTCGTACAGTTATAGCAGGATTGGAGTTATTGATAATGCTTCGGGATTGGAAAGTGCTCTTGGGGCTGGAAGGATAACGGTGGTTTTTGAAATAGTAGAGGAATAAGTAGCGAGATTTTTATTATAATATGTTATTATTATTCTTTCAATAACAGGTGGTAACATAGGTGGGGGCTACATATAAGATACTTACATCTTACACAATAAATTGTTTGGTGGTGAATTTTAGCATAGTATATTTACTTTATATCGTGCTAATTCTTTCCGTATGCTTTTTATCTAAATATCTCTATTGAAATTTTTATAATCAAATAAATATATATTAAGAAAGACCAAAACTTTGTATTCATAAAATTCGTTATTACTTTTATCACCCCTATGATAAATTGATGGGGTTAATAAATATATAATGCATCAGATAGAAGTAAAAGACGTATATAAGTCATTCAAGGATGTACATGCTGTAAGAGGTATTTCTTTCGCAATACTTCCCGGAGAATTTGTGGCTTTACTTGGCCCTAATGGAGCGGGAAAGACAACAATGGTTGAAATGATGGAAGGATTGAAAAAACCGGATTCGGGAGAAATTCTGTTGAAGGGTAAAAATTGGCAAAAGAATGAAAAAGAACTTCGGTCAATTATTGGTCTATCATTGCAAGAAACACGTTTTTCCGACAAGCTGACTGTTTTTGAAACCTTATGCCTGTTTGCCAGTTTTTTCCGGCTTGGTCAAAAACGAGCAAATGAAATCATCGAATTGACAGGGCTGGAAAGTAAACGAAAATCGATGGTAGGAACACTTTCAGGAGGGCAGCGGCAACGGCTTGCTTTAGGTGTAGCATTATTAAATACTCCGCAAATTCTTTTTCTGGATGAACCCACTACCGGACTCGATCCACACTCGCGACTCGACCTTTGGAATATTCTGAAAGAATTAAAAGACATAGGAGAAACCACTCTAATCCTGACAACCCATTATATGGAAGAAGCGGAATCGCTTTGTGACCGTATCATCATTATTGATGAAGGGAAAATATTAAAGGAAGGGAAACTGATTGAATTATTGGACGAAAAGGCCCGTAATCTCGACGAATTATTCATCAATCTCACAGGAAAAGCTCTTCGTGAGAATGGAAATGTAGTACTTTAATAAATACTTGTATACTTTCAATTATTTCAATAATGGAATCAATCAAAAACAATCAATTATATCAACTCTTCAAAACCCAATTCCTAATGACAGTCCGTGAACCGGAAGTCCTTTTTTGGGGTATGGTTTTCCCGGTACTTATTTCCATCGGATTGGGACTGGCTTTTACACAGCAAACAGAATCAAAATTTAATATTGTTCTTGTTGAAAAAAATCAAACAGAGCTAGATTCGCTTCTCAATGTTTATGGTACAGATGCGGAAAGCAAAGAAGAAAACATTCAAAATTGGAAAATCAGCGACAAAACACTGGGTAATACTGTATTTAAGTTTTCACAAAGCGATTGGAATTCAGCTATCATATCATTAAAGAGAGGTGAAGCAGATGTGATCGTTACAGACTCGCTGGGAAAAGCCGTTTATCATTTTGATCCGCTCAACTCCCAATCTCAATTAGCATACATGAAGCTTTCGGCATTGGTAAAATCGCCTGAGACAAGCATAAATACTGAGAATACGGATATAGAGCCATTGACATTGATGGGTGTTCGTTACATCGACTTCCTGATTCCGGGATTGATTGCTTTCGGGTTGATGAGTTCTATTATGTGGGGAGTTAGTTATACAATCATTGAACGAAGATCTCAGAAACTGTTAAGGCGGATGGTTGCAACTCCGATGAAAAAATCGAATTTCCTATTTGCATTGATGTTTGTCCGCATTCTCATGAATGTAGTTGAGTCTCTGATTTTACTATTTTTTGCATGGCTAATATTCGATATTCATATACAGGGAAACATCGGAGCTTTGATTGTTTTGTTTCTGGCCGGTAATCTTGCTTTTACAGGAATCGCTATTTTGGTTGCATCCCGTACTACTAAAACGGAGGTCGGCACAGGATTGATTAATGCTGTACAAATGCCCATGATGTTGCTATCGGGTATTTTCTTTAGTTACCATAATTTCCCCGAATGGAGCATCGGAGTTATTAAGCTACTCCCTTTGACTGCGCTAACCGATGGAGTCCGAAGCATTTTTAATGAAGGAGCCGGATGGATGGAAATGATTTATCCGACTTGTATGTTATCTGCTCTTGGCCTTATCTGTTTAGTTATAGGTATGAAACTATTTAAGTGGGATTGAATTTACGATTCCCGTGATTTACAATATATTTGCACTCAAATAGTGAAAAATAGGGATATTTATGCATTATTTGAGTGCGTTTTTTTTATTTCAATTAAATCTCAAATCAACACTTGCCTTTAGATATTTAAAGTGATTCTTAGAGTCTCTTTATTGAAAATTAATAAACTTCTTTTGCCAGAGATTCCACTATTCGCTCCAAATACCATTTTTGAATAATTGATACCATTTTTCGATTCGGGTAGAATCATATAGAGAAATGGACTCGAATATTTCTTTTGCAAACTCGATAGGAGCAATCCCATTTGCAGTTATGATATGCTTATCTGAATAAGCCTTTTCGTGCTGATAAAGATGCTCACCTGTATACTCCGGAGCGACCATTTTCAAATATTGAAGATCGTTGCTCGTATGTTTAACATTGTTCAAGAACCCTTTTCTCGCTAAAAATATGGTAGCTCCACAGATTGCTGCAATAGTTATTTGTTTATCAGACAATTGCTTTACCAATGGTAAAATATAGTCCAACTCGCCATCCCAAGGAAATCCTCCGGGAAGAATCAAGATGTCGATATCTTCTGTTTTTATGTCTTTAAGCGAATATTCGGGTATGACTTGTAAATAACCTGCTGATCTGACAGGATTCCCGTCAACACTAAAAGTTTTTACCTTGAACTCTTCGTTTTTTGCTATTTCGGGAGTTAAATAAGCTATTTCCCAATCTGAATAGCCTTCGAAAAGAAATACATACACATTCTTCATTTTTTCCTAATTTTTAATTTTTTAAATGCAATACAAAAGTATCACTTTCAAATGACAACAGTATGTCAGTAATTACTCAGCCGTTAATTTTTTTGTTTATTTTTCCATTGCTTCTGCTCTTAAATCGGAAGGCATTTCTCAATGGCATAACGTAATGCTGTACGAGGCATAACTGTCTTTTTGAAGCTACATAATCAAACACTTCTTGTGATGATCTAGAATTTTCCATTCTCTTTCAAAAGATCTTCAGACCAATTTTCTTGCGATAAAGGAGTAAATAGTTCTATTAAATTATTTTCCGGATCATACAGATGAACAACACGCGCTCCCCAATCGGGCATATCATGTGGTTCATTGATGAATTCAATACCACGTTGCTTTAGCGCTTGATATTCCTTATCCACATTGTCTACATTTAAAACGATCATCATCTTTTCACGGCAATCGACAGGGATTTGCTTATCTACATTTCCAATTGCCTCTGCCATCCAATCCGACACAAATATGGCTAAGCCTTCAATGCCATCTGCAACTTTAAAACTTGCATATCCGCTATTTTCATCTCCCCAAGCAGGTTCTAAACCTATTTGTTCTGTATAAAACTTAAAACATTTTGTATAATCTTTAACTAATAGTCGCACATTGTTTAATCTCATATCTTTATTTTTTTATTTCAAATTCTTTTTCAAATAGACCATATCAATTAGTTGAACACCTTCTTCAAACATCGGATGATCGTAATTGTCTGTAAAGAAATTTTTGATTCGATGAGAGGGTTCAAATCCACATTTCTTATAAAATGATAAAATCGATGGAACGTCACCGGTACCCAGAATCATCGTTTCATATTTTCCTTTGTAGTGGTCGGTAATATAACGCATAAGAGTAGCTCCGTAGCCTTGTCTTTGAAATTGCTCATATACAGCAATATTTTTCAGTTCGCAGGTTGTATTATTCTCTTGAGTAACCGAACAAACAGCTTTCAAATTATCATCATACAACGCAAACATATCACCTTTATCCAAGTAAAGGTCTATCATATCTTCCGACTCATCACCTAAAAGTAATAAATCGAGAAATTGTTTCTTATTTTCTGAAATATATCTGATTTCCATAACTAAATATTGAAATATTCTTCCTGTTTCTTTTTGGGAAGTTTTTCTATCACTTCATCTGCTGAATGCTGAATTAACTCTTTAATCAACTCATCAGGTACATCACTTTCCAACGTAATCCAATTCCACAAAAGGGTTTTAAAGTCGTCGGGGTTTACTCCATTGTATTTTTCACGCAATTCAACCGACCTCTCGGGATTACATTTAAGGTATGCCTTGAAAATTCCGTCTTCGGGTTCCAGCGTGAAATAGACAAATACCTTTTCCATCACTTTAAACACCAGTATTTTGCGAGTCTGTAAAGAAATCGATTCTTCAGAACCCTTTATTGAGAGGCAATACTCTCGAAATTCTTCGATATTCATAAAATGTAAATAATGTTATTTTCAACAGTGGCTATGCGGGCATCGCAGCTTTCGCAATCTAATCCGCAACAGGCAATTAATTGTTTCATCATTTGATTAATTCCATATTATTTTTAATAAATATGATTATTTACCATCAAATCTGTAATATATAATAGTCTTTGTCTTTATCAAAAATAAATCCGTTTGATATGAGAACTCCACACGATGAATGGTTTTTACTGTCAGGCTGAACTATGATACTTTTTGCTGTACTGTTTTGTTTGATTTTTTCAGCTAACAATCGTATCATTTCCTTTCCATATCCTTTGCCGATATAGAACGTTTCGCCAATTAAATAGTCTATACTATACATCTCGCCTTTGGCTTCTATCTCATACCATTCCTCTTTAGCATCCCGGCAATCGTAATACAAAGCAAATCCGATGGGCTGCCCGTCTAATTGCACAATAAAGTAGTTAATCCACGAGAACTCCTCATTTCGCTTTGAAACTTCAGCCAGCCAATCGTTTAAATAGACATTATGTTCAGGTATTTCAAACCACTTTTTAACATGGTCTTTGTTAAGCCAGATTTCGATCTGTTTAATATCGCTATCTTCGACGGGTAGTAAGGTTAGGTTCTTATGATTTTCCATACTGCTTTACCTAATTGTTGGTGCTAATTTAATTGCATAGTATCTTAATTATTTCCCAAAAATACGAATAAATATTTGGAACTCATTCTTATTACTTCTGTAATAAAGCCCGTGCCTGTCATCACGACGATAGGCTTTTGTGTAAAATTAAAATGGATATAAATTAGAGAGCCTTTCCCGAATTTTAGATCAGTTGAAGAGAAGTCTTGCTTTACGGTTATAGTGGGTTGTTGTATCGTTAAAACTTTCGTATCCTTTAATCTGTGATACCCAAATGATACATGTTTGATTAATTTGCTTATAATAAATTCTCTCCGCCAAATAATAAAGAAGAAATAAGATCGCTGTAAATGTGTAATTTACAGCGATCTTATTGTTTTAACCCCTGATAGAAAAATGTATAATACAGAAGTATATCTCTATTTATTTATAATATTGTCGATTATTTAAACATTGGTATCAACAATATAGCATCTGCAACAACTACTCCATTTGCCTCTTTATTAGATATTTCTATATATGAATCAGAGTCTTTTTCAAAATCATATTCACCTAAAGAAGCCCATTCACCCGAAGTTTGCCCTTCGATAACAATATCGGATGTTTCTATAATATTCTCTACTAACTTGCCATTACCTGAAACAATGATAGATGTCCGGTCGGTGATTCCTTTTACTTTGGGAAAGTAAAAATACACGTGGTATTTTCCACTCTTTTCTATATTCAAATTGTATTTTACGGATTTAGTAATTTTACCTTTCGAATCGTCTATGAAGAAAGTAGGGCCATATCCTCCATGTTTAGCGAGAGACCATTCTCCTGCAACAACCGTATATGCTTTGTCGTCATTATCTATAAGAAGCTCTGGAGTACTATTATCTGCTAACGGATTTGAAAGAAGTATCTGTTGTAATTTTGAAACATTGACCTTCTGTACCGTATTATCAAACTCGTCAATGGCCAAAGATGCTGCAACAGCAGATGATTGAGCTAAAACCATAAATACAGGTTCCATACGAATAGAGCCATAAGCAATATGTGACGCTGACATACAAACAGGAACAAGCAAATTTTTAGCTTCGCTCAATTTAGGAGTGATAGCTTTATATGAAATAGGGTACGGACCAAAACCGCCTATTTCGACATTTCCTTCATTTTTTACTACTCCGTCAACGATTAATCTATCACAGTTATGGGAATCCATTGTATAAGCAGCCCAACCGACAGCATCATCACATATTTCGCGACCTTGGCAATGGTGTTGTGTCATCACTTTTTCACCGACCATCCGGCGTGCTTCCCTTACATATAGCTGATGCGACCAATGCCTGTTATTTACATATTCATCTTTAGGATAACCCCATTTTTGCATTTCTGCCCGTATATTTTGTGGTATTCTATCATCATGTCCTACGAAATATAGCAGACCTTTGGTATAATCTACATGATCTTTCCAAATTTTATCCCGTTCATCATAGCTGGCTTCCGGATAATTCCAGTTGGCACCGATCATATCGGTAGAAAATGCACCTCTGTTATTTATATCTGTTTTTCCATTCGGCATAAGGCTCCAAATGAATACATCATTCAGACCTTTCCATGGTGTTTTCTCCTTAATACGAATCAACAATTCATACTTATTAGGATCATAATTGTCAGGCTTTGTTATGGGAATTATATTATCTTCTTTATTGCTCAATGCGATTCTAAAATTGTATGCCTGTACCTTTTTATCACCTGTTCCATTCGGCTGAATGGGAGTATCGTTAACACCCCATAGAAGACCACTCGATTTATCGCCCGGAATTACATATGGGTCAACCTCTACGCCAAATTGATGTCCATCCAGTAACTGAACACCGTTATATGTTTCACTGTAGAGACTATTATCTTCCCGTCCGACTGAGTAGGAAACTTTAGATTTAGCCATCAAGTCCCCTTCATAAGAACAATCGATAAAAACTTTGGCTTTTACGGTTCTATTGCTCTCAACCGAGGGATTATATGTATCTTCCAGAACAATCCGGTCGATTGTATTATCTGCTTTGGATACATCTGCCAGCCTCTTTTCATACCATACTTCTATATCCGCGCGTTTTATGTAATCGTTAAAAATCTCTTCAGCCACACTTGGTTCGAATATCCACTGTTCCAGTTTTCCATAATGAGCTCCCAATCTGCGGTAAAAGTCACGGGAAAGTCCTGTTACAACATATTTGTTTCCAATGTCTGTATAGCCTAAGCCACCGGAACTCATACCACCAATATTTTTACGTGGTTCAATTAATAATACACTTTTCCCCATCTTCTTTGCTGTATATGCCGCTATAACTCCGGCTGAAGTTCCGCCGTATATGCAGATATCTACTTCTTTGACTTTAATATTACTGGATTCTTTGCAAGATGGAAATAATAATATTGAAATGAAAAGTGCAATGAACAAAGAACTTAGTTTGTCTATATTTTGTTTTTTCATAATTGTTTTTTTATAAATACTGAATTGTCTCAACTACCTGTAATTGCATATATTTACGCAATTACAGGAGTCAAGAATATTACTTAGCAGTAAAAAATATTTAATAACCCGGATTTTGTTCTAAATTAGGATTGGTAGTCCTTTCTCTTTCGGGTATTGGCCACAAATAGTCACGGCTATTTGTGTTATTAAATTTACGTTGTTCGACTATGCGCATTTCGGCTTTATTAGCAACAGAATTATAATTAGGCACGCCATTCTCATCTATCACAGGTGCAGAACTTAATAATCCACGAGGTATTCGCCCATAGAATGAGCCATTCATTACTTTTTCGGCAATTTTCCATCTGCGAATATCATACCAGCGGAATCCTTCCATTGCCAATTCGTAAAGGCGTTCTTTACGGACTATCGCCCGTAATGCTGTTTGAGAGAGCCCTGTCGGGATGGCCGGCATATCTACTGTAGGACGTTGACGCACTTCATTTAGGGCATCGTAGACCGATTGGTCTATTTGATTAGCTTCTATTTTTGCTTCAGCGTAGATAAGCAAAACTTCGGCATAACGGATTATTGTTGCATTCAATTGAGACGCATTCGGGTTGCCTTTATCGGAAATATCCACGTATTTTTTCCAGCAATATCCTGTAAACGATGCATAGGCATTGATTCCATCCTGATTGTCTATTCTGACAGCCGGATTAACATTATAATTCCAACATTTTAAACTGTCTTTATGTGTCTCGAACTGATAACCGAAGAATACAGAACCTGGAACAGCAATTGTATAGGTTAATCTTGGGTCACGGTTTTCGAATGGTTTCTCCGGATCGTAAAGTAACGATTTATCAATATCTTTCCCATCTGTACATTGATAAGCATCTACAAGAGATTGTGAAGGTACTTTATTGGAATAACCTTTACCATTTCGCGATAGCAGGTTAGCAGTAGTAGATGTTGTTTTTTTTGCTGACGTCAAATATTGATGAGCCCAAATTATTTCGTTGGATTCCTGCCCCGCATACTTAAATAAGTCTTCGAAATTATTATGCAGGCTGTGTGTTTTCATAGCTATAACAGTTCCGGCATCTTGTGCAGCAATATCCCATTTGCTATTATATAATGCTGCTCTAGCCCGAATAGTCAAAGCAGCACTTTTGGCAGCACGACCTGTCCCTTTATAGTCATCCGGCAAATCGGCGGCGGCCTCTTTCAGTTCATCCATAATAAAGTTAAGCACATCTTCTTTCGAACTACGGGGTACTAACGATTCATCTAAAGAAAGCATTGTAGTTACTAAAGGAACACCACCAAACGACTCTATCAGATAATGGTAAGTATACGCTCTGACGAAACGGGCTTCGGCACGGATAGCCTTATAGGTGTCCGGCGAAGTATTAGCTTCAGCCTTATGCATATTGTCGAGAAGATAGTTGCACCGTCCGATAACTTTATAAGCATTGAGCCATACACCATTTACATAGTCGTTATTCGTATCGGCATTACCATTCCCCAATTGTTGCAGACCTCCGGCATTACGGTTATATCCTATATCGGTAGCTGCATCGAGCGCAGTAGCTAAAGTCATCTCATCTGCTGTTCCGTATGTATTCATACTGTATATGCCGTTAAGAGCAGATAAAAGTTCTGTTTCGTTCGTCAGGTAAGTTTCAGAAGATGGTCCTTCTAGTGGGTATTTATCAAGATAATCACTACATGAGTATAGAACTATTGAGCAAACCGCAATAAAAGTGATATATAATTTTTTCATGATTGTGAATTTTAGGATTTAAAAGTTTAATTCAAGACCAAAACTTAGGACTCTTACTTGTGGATAATAGAAACCGTCGCCTACAGGCATCTCGACATTATAACCCGACAAGAAATTATCTAAAGAGAAAAGATTGGTACCGTTTGCAAAAATTCTCAACCGATCGATATTGGCTTTTCGAGTCACCTGTTTAGGTAAAGTGTAGCCTATCTGGAAGTTTTTTAATCGTAAATACTTAGCATCTCTTTTCCAGAAAGATGAGTGTTGAGTATTGTTAGTCTGACTGAATGTCAATCTCGGAAATCTGGCATTTCGGTTGTCTTCCGTCCAATAGTCTTTATTGTCTTCCCGAGCTGTTCCTCCTACTGCCCCAGTTACAGCAAAAGCCCATATTCCGGCTCCATAGATGTAGCCATCTGCTTTTCCCACTCCTTGGAAGAGGGCGGAAAGATCGAAACCCTTATATTCGGCACCTAAGTTAAGGCCAAATGTGTAGCGTGGTACTGTGCTTCCTATTACACGTTTGTCTTCTCCATTAATTACACCATCATCATTGAAGTCTTTGTATTTTATATCTCCCGGTTTCACAGTACCGAATTGTGTAGCGTGGTTTTTTATTTCATCTTCATTTTGGAAATAACCTTCGGCTACATATCCATACAAGGAATTGACCGCATACCCTGTACGGTTGGCAATATAGTTTGTTCCATCCTGACCTTTCAGATCTACGATTTTATTCTTCACATCTGAAATGTTGAAATTCACATTATAATTAAAATCCCCTGTGCTATTTCTATAACCTATACCCAATTCCCAGCCTTTGTTATCAACTATCCCTGCATTCTGGAATGGAGCATTTAATCCAATAATATAGGGGATATCTAATTGGAGTAAGATGTCTTTTGTTTTGCGAGAATAATAATCAGCAGTAATTGTTAACTTATTAGATAGCATAGTTAAATCTATCCCTACACCGAAAGCCTCGGTGGTTTCCCATTTAATCAAGGCATTCGGCATAGAATTGAGTGCCGAAGTATTGTTGACACTGCCATCCATGGCTCCTGTACCGTACACTATCTGAGAAGTAAAGGGATATGTTCCGATATTCTGGTTTCCTAATTGTCCCCACGATGCTCGTATTTTTGCATCATCAATTACATTTTTTGTTTGTTGCATAAAGTCTTCTTCCGATATGCGCCATCCACCTGATACTGATGGGAATAACGAATATTTGTTTCCTTTAGCAAAACGTGACGAACCGTCGTAACGCAAGTTAAATTCAAATAAATACTTTTGCTTAAAGTTATAATTCAGTCGTCCGAAAAAAGATCGTAAAGCCCATTCCGAAGCTGTGCCTTCATTGTTCTTATTAACCGATCCTCCTGTATTAAGCACAGGGAAGTTTACGTTAACCGAATCTCTATACGCCGTAAAGCCGGAGGTTTTATAACTTTCTTGCGAATAACCTACCATTCCTTTAATATCATGGTTTTCAATGTTTTTTTCGGCTGTAATTGTTGCCCGATAGTTATTGTATATGTCAGTGTAATGCGAATCTGTCAATTCACTTTTAGCCGGATTCTTATAACTTGGCGTTCCGTCGGGCAGATATGTTTGTATTGCTTTTCTTAAGTTATGCTCGTCTCTTACAACGTATTTTGGAGCAGCATTTACCTCAGCTGTAATCCACTCTGTCGGTTTATATATAACAGTGGCATTGACACTCCCCCAAGGTGATGTTGCCGCTCTTGAACCGGAATCATACGTATGCGAAATAGGATTCGTACCATTCCATCCTACTCCCCATGTACCATTCGAGTTAATACCTATCTGATTTGCAGGAATTCCGTTCATCCATTGAAATATTTCGACAGGGGATGTATATGGGGTGGTTGTTTGCGTTTTAATAAATTGTAAATCCAATCTAACGCTAAGTTTGGAGGTTAGATTCCAATCCATATTATTACGCAGTGATATGCGTTCGAATCCTGTTCTTTTTATCAATCCATCTTGATTGAAATATCCGAGAGAGGTAAACATTTTCAGCTTATCTGATCCTCCCGATATATTAAAAAAGTGATTCTGTTGAAAACCCGAACCGGTCAATGTTTCTTTTTGCCAGTCAGTATTCGGATATTCATCCGAACTAACTCCGTTTTGTTGTCTGTATGCATCTATCAGGTCTGTTGAATAGAGAGGATCTCTGTCTTCATTCTTATAGGCAGTATTCAAGAGTTCCATATAGCCGATTGCATCTACCATTTGTGGCATATCAGTGGCTTTCTGCCATCCGAAATAGTTATTATAAGAGACTTTAAATTGACTGGCTGTTCCTCGTTTCGTTGTGACCAAGATCACTCCATTGGCGGCTCTCGAACCATAGATAGAGGCTGATGCAGCATCTTTTAATACCGAAATCGATTCTATGGTATTAGGATCTATGTTGTTCATAGAACCTTCTACACCATCTATCAATATCATTGGGTTAGAATCGTTAAGAGTTCCTACACCTCTGATTCTTATTGTTCCTCCGTCATTCCCCGGTTGTCCTGAATTCTGAATAATTGTTACTCCGGGCAAAAGGCCTTGTAATGCCGCAGAAGTTTGTCCAACAGGCTTTATAGTCAGGTCTTTTGTAGATACAATTCCGATAGAACCTGTAAGATTAACTTTCTTTTGAGTACCGTATCCTACTACTATGACTTCATCCAGATCTTGATATGCTTCTTTCAATTTTATTACGAGATTGGTTGTGTTGGAGACACTTATCTCTTGTTTAACATAACCAATATAAGATATTTCGAGAACGGTACCTCTGGCAGGTATATCGAGAGCGAAATTTCCATTAACATCGGTCATTGTTCCGGTATTATGTCCTTTCACCGATATCGCTACTCCAATAAGAGGTTCTCCTTGTTCATCTGTAATTGTTCCGGTAATTTTAAGTGACTGATTAGTCTCTTTTACCGATTTAGAAATTGTTATATGCCTGTTGTTGACACTATAAATAAGGTCTGTATTTTTCAACACCTGACTGAGTATCTCGTCTATTATTCCCGATTTGATGTTTACTTTGGCTTTATAGCCTGCAACATCACTATCTTTATAATTAAACAGGTATTCACTTTTTTGCTCAATAGTTTTAAATATCTCAGGTAGAGTAGATTCTTCAACTGAAAGAGAGAGTTTTACCGATTGTGCGTAGGTATTAGTTGCTTGTAACTGAAAAATACACACAAATGAAAAAATAAGCATGATTCTCATACGAAGTGGCATTTTTTTTAAGCCTATCTTAAAAGAAAGACTATTAATACGGGTGTTTTTCATATATTTGTAAATGAATTGGTTTATAAACCCAATGATGACTATTCGCAGTAGTCATTTTGAGTTAAGTACTAATTTTGTTGAAGTTAAGACCGGCTGCTCCTCCAAGATTGGCCGGTTTTCGTTTTTTAATTATTATTCCATAGGCTAGAGATTTATTAAGGTTAAGTAATGTATTTATTGGTATTAGATTAGTCTGTTTTATCTGGAAAGCACATATGTTTTATCATTTTCTTTATCAATTTTAAACCGCAGATTCTTTCTCATTATATTTAATATCTGGTCTATATCTAGATTTCCATCGAAGGCTCCGGTTAGTTGTTCTGCCTGAAGACCCTGATCGTTAATTAGTATTTTTACATTGTAATATTCTTCAAGCATTTTGGCTACTTCCGAGAATGAGCGGGATTTGTAACGTATCAGATTTTGTTTCCAAGCTCCAACCGATTCAATATCTATGGGATTTACATTGATAGATTTGTTCTCTTTATTATAGATTAATTGTTGTGATGGGGTTAATATTACATTTTGATTGGGAGATTCGAATCGTATAGATCCTTCGAACAAAACCGCAGATATAAGGTTCTCTTCCGGTCTATTTTTTGCAGTAAAAGTAGTTCCAAGTACTGTAATATTTGTGCCCTCTAAATTAACAACAAAGGGGCTTTCTGCATCTTTTATCACTTCAAAAAATGCTTCACCTTCCAGTGTTATGTCTCGTTTTTTATCTCCATACGAATTAGTATAAGTTAGTACACTATTTTTGTTCAATGAAATATGTGTACCATCCGGAAGGTTAAATTCAGAAACACTGTTTCCTGATATGTAAGAGTAATATTTAACAGGACGTTTTTCGTTATTGAATACGGCAAGGTAGACAATGCCTATAAATGCGGCAGCTATAGATGCAATCTGCAAATAACGGGATATTGGTTTTTTTACAGCCGATTTTGATTTGGTTTCATTTTTAATTTGTGATAAAAGAGTCTCAAATGTTTGTTCATAGTTTATGTTGTACTCAGATGAGATATCACCCTGCCAATATTCTTTTATCTGCGCAAATATCAGTTTGTTCCTATCATCGGATTTAAGCCAGTCGGATATTGTAATTATATCATTGCAAGAGGCTTCTCCTGTCAGGTATTTTACAATTAAGGTTTCTATTTCTTTATTCGATTGCATATGCAGCTATAATATATTTTATATATATTAAGTAACGGAAATAGAAAAATCCCCCTAGATAAATTGCTGAAATTTTTACTTTATCTCAAATTAATATTCTCAAGGCGTGCTTTTATTTTTTTTACTGCGGTTGTTAGATGGATTTCAAGGGTTTTTATAGAAATACCGAGATGCTCTGCCGCTTCCTTATATTTCATTTTATCTTCACGCACAAGCTTAAAAGCCAGTTTACATTTGGGAGGTAATTCTTCTATCGCAGCATTTAATTTGTCTACTATTTCATTTGATATATATTGATCTTCCACTGTTGTTTTTATTGCAGTAAAAAGGTCTATTGTTGAAATATCGATATCTACCTCATAAGATTTATTGTCCCGTAAGTAGTTTAAAGATTTGAATTTTGCTATTTTATAAATGTAGGCATTGAAATTTGCGACTTGTGGTAATAATTTTCGATTTTCCCAAACCGATAAAAATACATCGGATAGAAGTTCTTCGGTAACTTCTTTAGATTTTATAAATAATTGTATATACCTCGTAATATTTCCACAATATAACAGATATATAGATTTTAGTGCATATTCTGAATCATTGTATGCCAAATCTTCGAGGAGATATTTTATGTTCAGATGGACTTTTTCCAAAAGATCAATTCTTAGTATTACAATTTTAAGGTCTAGGCGGATGCCTGACAAATATAAAGAATAAATAACAGAGTTTTAATCAGAAAAAATAGAAATAGTAATATTTTAAATGTTTTACTATGCGAAGTCATTCTTGGCTTATTCATTTTTCAATTCTTCTAGAGTGGGAGTATAGCTAATTTCGATATGCCTCGCCCTAAAATAAGATAGGTCTTAGATCTCTCAATAATTCTTTAAGTTTAGCTTAATTCTCATTTATTTGGAGGGTTATTAGTGTATTATTTTGCAAAATATTTACTGCATTTTTTAAATTAATAAAAATAAACAATATTGGTTTTAAGGATATAGTAGTTGTATTTTGTTTGAAAAAGAGTTCCTATTGTGTTAAAAAACCAAGTAGTTATAGTTAATGTAATATAATATAATTGTTCTATTTAAACAAAATGCAAGTTAAATCATTTTAATTAAATAAAAATAATTTTAAAATATATAAACAAATATGGGCTATTATTAAATATATGCTCATTACAAAATACAATATAAATATTATCTATTAATATCTAAAGAATGACTAAGGTGAATAAATTATTATTAATACTGTTTTTTACAGTTATGCCTTTTATTGTATCTAAAGGACAAGATGTTGCGATAAAGTCGAATCTTCTTTACGATTTAACGACCACTATTAATTTAGGGGTGGAGGCTGGATTAAATGACAAATGGACTTTAGATCTCTCGGGAAATTACAACCCATGGACTTTCTCCAATAATAAAAAGTGGAAACACTGGCTCGTGCAACCTGAAGTAAAATATTGGTTTTGCGAAAAATTTAATGGTAGTAGTTTAGGCGCTCATCTGCTTGGTGGACAGGGTAATGCCGGCAATGTAGATATTCCAATAAATTTTTTAGGTACAGACTTTAGAGTTTTTAGAGATCACCGTTTTGAAGGGTGGTTTGTTGGAGGAGGTATCGCCTACAATCATTCATGGATGCTTAGCGACAGGTGGAATCTGGAAGCCGGAGTTGGTGTTGGGTATATACGTTTCGACTACGACAAATACGAGTGTGCTACATGTGGATCGTGGGTCAGACAAGGTGTTAAAGACTATTTCGGGTTTACAAAACTCGCAGTAAACATTGTTTATATTATTAAATAAAAAGGAGGAAAAGATGAACAAGATATATTACGTTATAAGCCTGACTCTGTTTTTATTTATAACACTAAGCAGTGCAGCGCAAACCAATTATTCCGAACAGATAACAGTAAGGGATTCTATAAATAAACAGAACAATGATCTGGTAGTGAATCTGGATGTTATACTGGATAAACTGCAAATCAAATCAGACCACATGATTGTTCTTACCCCTGTAATCAGATCACAGGATCAATTAAAATCGAAAGAACTTCCTAAAATAGTTATCACCGGAAACCGAAAGAATCAATCTCTGCGACGGAGCTTACTTATCTCCAAAAAAGATGTTTTCAATGGTGAGCCTTACAGTATTGTTAATCGTAAAAATAAGACTACGCAAACTGTAAATTATAGCACAAGTGTGCCTGCTGAAGATTGGATGAAAAACGGTTCGCTGATTTTACAGGAGAATGTTTCGGGATGTGCTTTTTGCGAACTGGTTAACAGCGAGAACTTACTAATGTCGCCCATACTCAAAGAAACGTTTATCCCTCGATATAAAACAAACTTTATCAGCCCTGATGTAGAAAAAATCAAAGCCAGAAACGAAGTTAGCGAATTATATTTAAGCTTTAAGGTTGGACATTGGGTAATAGATATGCCTTTTGGTAATAACACAAACGAAATAAAGAAATTTGACGACTTATACAACACTGTTCTAAATAATAACGACCTGACAATAACAAGCATCAATATTGTGGGTTTTGCTTCTCCGGAAGGCAGCTTCGACTTTAATATGAAATTGTCGGAAAGAAGAGCAAAAGCTACGGCTGATTTCCTTGAGAAACGCCATAATATATCTCACAATCTGGTTCTTGTAGACTGGAAAGGTGAGGATTGGGACGGCTTAATAAAGGCTTTAGAAACAGCTGATATAGATAGTAAAGAAAAAGTTTTGGAAATCATCCGCACAGTAAATATACACGACGGTCGCGAATCTGAAATTATGAAACTGGAAGGTGGTAATGTGTACAGACAATTGCTTAACGAAGTATTTCCGAGTTTAAGACGTATCAGCTGTACTATTAATTATCAGGTAGCTAGCTTCGATGTTGAGAAAGCGAAAAAGGCTTTCATTTCAAATCCTAAATTACTAAGTCTGAACGAAATTTATTTGATGGCTAATAGCTATCCTAAAGGCTCTGCCGAATCAGAGAATATTTACCTTAAAGCAGTTCAGATATTTCCCGACAATCCGCTAACAGCAGTCAATGCCGCAGGGATAGAAATAGAGCATGGTAACATTGAAAAAGCAATGCAAATTATCGAAAAAGTGAAAAATGATCCGATAGCATGGAACAATCTGGGTATCATAATGGCAGAAAACAAGAGGTATGACGAAGCCAGAGATTATTTTATGAAAGCATCTCAAAATGGGGTTTCCGAAGCAACTGATAATTTATCGCAAATAAATAAGTTTTTGGACGAATGAAGACTATAACTAAAATAGAGGATTGAATATATCAAATAGTATTAATTAAAATTATCGAAAATTATGAAAAAGTTAAAGTATTTAGTTTTTATACTCGCGAGCATAGGACTGTTTGCTTGCAGTAGCAATGACGATGAAGCAGGGGTGACACCGGGTACAGGAAAAAAGAAAACGGTGACTTTACAGCTTGATGGCATTGTCTCACAAATAAGCAAATCGATCGCAAACAAATCAACAGCAGGTGTAATCACATTGAATGATGTAACTATTCTACTGACAGACGGGACGAATATTTATGAAAAAAAGACTATTTTAAATTCAAGTTCAGATTTTGCCACTATAACAACCGGAAGCGGTTACGTATTTCACCAATTGGATCCTGCTATTAATAAAGTAATAGTTTTAGGTAATACTACCGGCGAAACACTCAATTACACCAATGTGGCGTCAGTAAAAAGTAGTGTGATGCAAGCTGCGGATGAGCAGGATAAAAATAATATCCTATTGTATGGGGAAAATATATTAACTCCGTCTACAGAGACACAACCTACTCCTCATCCATTGGATGATACCGATTATTTTACAACAACCGTCAATCTGTCGGCATTGGTTTCACGCGTCGAAATAGGTAAAATACAATGTTCGGATTTAGGAAACACTTATTCTTCCTTCAAACTGGTAGGTCTTGGTCTGGTAGATATTTACCAACAAATTAATGTTGATGGTACAGGCGTGAGCGAAAAACTTTCTATATATACCGGACTTGGCAGCATGGGTAAAATATATGAGCCGGGATTGGCAAACCCTCCTGTAGGACTATATGAGTTTGGTAATGCACCGGCTATAGCATGGGCATACAATGCTATTTCACCGATTCCGACGCTTACATCCGGTAGTAATTCATACTATGCTGGAGGAGATATTACGAAAGTATTTGCTCATAACTTTATTCCTGTAGCAGGTACGTTCCCTAATGTGAAAATACGTCTTATGGATGTGACACGTGTGGATAATAGCCCTACACAATTCTCTTATGTTGCGACAAGAAGCTTTAGTGGTGCAGGAGTTGATAACACACATCCTAAACCGGGGTATATTTATCAATTTGACTTGGTCTTTACCGAAAGCAATATTGGCCCTTGGGATCCGGATTCAAGAATCTGTATAGCCGTGAACGTGACTGTAAGCAGTTGGATTATACAAGCTCTTACTCCAACATTCTATTAATCAAGAAACAACATATAATATTAATCTCCGGGAGTTTTAATCCCGGAGATATAATAATAAAATTGAAGGAGATTATATAATTCCAAAATTTTAACAATACTATTACGAATTAAATAAATATAGGCATATGAAATTGAAACACATGAGATTTATATTATTATCATTACTCGCTGTTTTGATGAGTGGATGCATCTCGGACGATTATGACGATTGCGAGCCTGCCTTTATCCATTTTAGCTATACGGGCGATGGGACTGCGCAAATTTTCGATCAGAAAATCGAGAAAGTAGATTTCTTTGTCTTCAATTCTGATAAGCGAAATATTCTGATTCAATCAGTAAGTAAAAGTGAACTTATGCAGAATCACGGAGTAAGACTCGATGTTCCTCCGGGAGATTATTATATATTATGCGTAGGTAATGCATTCGAAAATACATTAATAGAAACCGAACAAGGTGCGGATATGAACAAAATGCGTATTTCTAATCTAAACCTTATGGAAAAGAAAAATGCCCTCACCAATGATTCTTTATATTTCGGATATAAAAAAATAACAATACCCGACCTTGAACACTATTACAAAGTTGAAGATACTGTTCGCTTTGTCTCCAGCCACATCAAGGTGTATTTAGAAGTAGGAGGAATCAGTAACACTGATGCTTCTGCGACAAAAGCATTTGCATCGGGGATGCCAAAGCTTATAATAAACAACTTGGCAGGTTCTATCGACTTCGAAAACCACCAGACCAAAGACCTTTATTCTTATTATCCAAAATTCCTGTATAATGCAGAACAGGAAGTCTATTATACAAAAATCAGTCTAATGCGTTTCCAAAAGGAATCGTCAGTAACTATAGGCTTGGAAGACTCTTCCGGTGAACCTATATATAGTATGAAAATGACTGACTTTTTGAATAAATATGCACAATTTGATCTTGATAAAAACGAGGTTACAATAAATATCAGTATAGACTTTACACCTCAGGGTGTATCAGTGAAAGCACCCGATTGGAATATTGACAATGGTGTTAAACCCGAATTATAACAACAATATATTATAATTATGAAACCCTATAAAAAGAATATATCAATCTTATCGTTGATGCTAATGTTAATACTATGCTTCTCGGTTTCGTGCCGTGAAGATGGAGCGGATTATGATAACGATGGCTCTAAGGATGCTAATAGGATAACTATAAATATATCGTTGGAGGAAGTTACCGAAGCCAAGAATACTCTTAAAGCATTTGTCAATGGCGCATCCAGTACGCGGTTCGATTACAATACACTCAACAACCTGAATGTTGTTGTATATGTAAACAATGATGCTGCGTCACCGTATGTCTATTATTTTGATGCAACCACACACCCGTCGGGCTTTAATCTTCCTATGAGTGGAGGAACCTCGTCATTATCCATATATACAACTACAGCTTTCAGCGAAGTATATCTTGTGGGTAATTATGGCAGCGCGATCAGCAGAAGTTCTGTACTTACACCCAACGATCTCAAATCGCTAAGTGTTACCCTTCCGATGAATAATGCTCCCGACAAATCTGTTATGTTTGCCAAAGCTATCGACCAAGGGACAACAAATGGCGACGGAAGTAAAGTGTTCAATGCTGCCTTGGAGCGCAATATGGCTATGGTTACCGTCAGCCTGCATGGAAAAAACCTCAGGACAGGAGTAAGTATAAAACCGACAAGAATAAGTATAAATAATGTTCCGGCTACGATGACACTGGGGCAACCCAACAATAAAATAATTAATTCGACTGGATTGCGCGCGGGATATTCCCTCGTAGATAGCAATTGGCCGATCCTAAATAACGTAGACAGTCTTATAGGCTACAATACACATACTAGTACCGGGACTCTTGCATTATTCGCTTTTGAAAATATGCAGGGAACCGACAATTCGATAGCTAATCAGTTAAATAAAAAATCGGATATTAACCAGATGCCTTTTGCTACGTACGTCACAGTAGAGGCTCAGTATAGTTACGGTACCTTAAAGGGTGACATCACTTACAGGTTTTGTTTGGGAACGGATATAACCCAAAATTATGATCTGATTCGCAATAAGCATTATATATTATCCCTTTACCTTTCGGATTGGGGAGGAGCACAGGAGGGAGGACGGATCAGCGCCAATACTCTCGTTACGGGAACAGGGCAAGGGGTCAACTGGCGGGTATTAATGAATATGTACGATTATGGCTTTTCACAAACCGATTTTAACTTCGATGGACATATGAGTACGGGAGTTCTTCCGGTTTCCGGATCGAGTAAATTCTTTAATTTTCAGTATAATCCTGCTATAAATACGGCAAATGTATCGGAGCACTGGATTTTGACCACCAAAGCCAATAATACCTGGATACCAATGGAAACAGGTTCAGCAGACGCGATAAAGAATAATCAGTTTACCTATTTTATCAAGCCGTGGCGATATACAGATCCCGGTTTCCCTAAACTTGACACTGATAAACAATACAGGGAGTGTACAATTACAATAGTAAAATCAAACGGAACTAGTCCACAAACTGTAGTCTTTCGCCAATGGGCACCGATCAGATTATCTAGCACGCTCTATATGGAACGCTTCGATGAGGGTAAGACTACATTAGCCAGCAATCTGGCATGGGGGTATCAAGGAACAACTACTCTGCCATCGGGTTTTGTCTATTGGACAGCCGGAGGGGCTGATAATCAGCAGGGACTTGTGAATACACAAAGACTGGGCACTACCTCGCCCGCAGCAACATATACGCTACGAAAAGGCGGATTTGATATAAGCGGTGTAGTTCCATCTATTTTAGCGTCGCAATTCAAGCCGGCAGCATACTATCTGCCTTCGTCAGCTGAAATGGATACAGTGGCAAGCTTTGTTGTCGATATTTTTAATCCTGCCTATACAGGTATGGATGTGGTAGATAAAACTATCGATTATTGGTCTTCCTCGGCCAATAATGCAGGAGGAACCTACTATTGGAACAAAACGACAGCGGTACGAACCTTGACAACGACACGCACAGGAATTAAAAAAGTTCGGGCTGTATATCGTCCGTCAAAAGATACACCGTAATAAAAAATAAGGAGAGTTTAGAAAGCTGTGAGCCACAAGGTTTGCAGCTTTTTTTTTAGAATTATGGACTTAATTATAGGAATCAGTATCTTAATTTGATTACCAGTCACATAAAGCACAATAAAGCCCTGGAGGAAGGAAATCTCGACGAGGTATGTACCTTTCTACGGATTAGCGAAAGGACTTTACAACGCCTGAGAACCAATGGTGTTATTTCTTATTCTGTTATTTCAGGCAAGACTTATTATATAATAGCAGAGATAAAATGAACCCTCAAAGAACGACTGATAAAATCCGGTGAAGAATGCCTGGATGACCCGATCAGAAACCATCAAGAATATTTATATTCTGGGTCACTAAAATAAAAAAGAATTATCTTTCCACCCCAATAAATCGACATATTAGCTATTTTTTTAAAAATTGGCGTTTATTATGAAAAAAATAGCGTGATTTATGAAAAGATAGATATGTTTTATTTCGGCATTATTTTCCACCTTTATCTACCTTTGGCTAATGAATAATCAATGACTAAAGTGGATCACAGCGAGATCGTTTTTTTCTTTTAAAAGGAAAAAGTTCTCAATTAGAGACGTTATAGCTAGGTCTATAAGTGTTTTATAAGATTATTGTTTAATGTTCTTTTTCGATAACATTGCATAAAATTAATTACACAATAAGTTATTGATGCGAGAAATGCCTTATTTAAAAGATTTACAAATACATCGCATTCTCTTGTTTAGAATTACATTTAGCATCGAATTTATTAAGATTGTCTGACACACGCGAGTATTAGTGCTATTTCGTAATTTTCATCTAATCTAAAAACATTTTATTTTTGAAAGGGTATTTATGTATCTTTCAATAGCGAAGCTTTTGCTTTTCTCGAAAATTTAACCTCATTATTTCATTGTAAAATATTGAAATAGAGGTGAGAAACAAAATCGCTAATGCTTTAATTATCACATCAAAATTAAGCACTATTTGTTGCATTCTTATGTCACGCTGATGATAAGCAACATAAGCAGACTTCAATGAACTGAGGTTTTTCGTTCCATAGGGATGACAATAGATATATCACCTTGACAAATTTCACAACTCAACAATTTCACAAATGTTATACTACAAATCAAATGTGTGGTTTGCAGCTCGTGTAAGACGCAACCAAGAAAGACTAATAAAAGAAAAGCTGGAGCAACTTGGAGTGGAGAATTATATACCATTCCGAAAAGAAGTTCGCAAACGCAAAGATCGAAAGGTTGAAGTCTGGACGCCTGTTATTCCTAATATTGTTTTTATATATGCAGATTTTCATACCGGTATGTCAATAGCTAATGATTACGGAGTCAAAATCTCATACATGAAGTCTATAGATGGTAAGAGCCTGCTTATTGTGCCGCAAAAGCAAATGGACGATTTCAAATTGATATGTGAAAGTGGTGTAGAATACACTTTAGACGAAATTTACGAAAAAGGAGATCGTGTACAAGTTGTTGACGGATCTTTGAAAGGTGTTAGGGGAGAGCTGATAAGCACTGATAAAAATAACAGTAAAATGCTCATACGACTTGAAGGAATTGCTACTTTTAAATTGATAGTTCCTGCAAATATATTGAGTAAAGCACTGAATTAAATGAGTTTGCCAGATTTTACCTTAACGCTAGAATATAAAAAATGTCATTACTAAAGAGAAGTTTCGTTTCTATCAATACAAGCTATAGAGATAAACTACGTAATTTGCAATACTTGAATCGGGGTATTGTATTTACTACTGATTTGTTCTTATCTTCTTTCGGTACATTATGTGCTTTATTGCTTGTTTGGTTTATACAAAAAAAGAATAGTATAATGGACTCTGTTGGGTTCATTCTGATTTTGGCTATTGCAATTTCTACACTTTTGTTATTTTTATTTAGATTATACAAGACCAGTATAAGATTCTCCACGCTCCGTGAACTCAAACTGATATTCTTCCTTTTGGTTATCAAATCCCTACTAATATCATTGATTGTTGTAAAACAAGATATTTTAGATGCAGATGATGCTATTACCTGCGGACTATTGGACATGCTTATATCTTCGTTCTTTATGATATTTTCTCGGGTTTTTATAGTAAGTATTTATTACTCGATATTGCATAGAGACGATAAGCCGACAAGCAATGTACTAATTTATGGAGATAGTGAATATGCACCATTACTTGCCTCTCAAATTAATAACAATGATGAAGTTCCATACAAGGTTGTCGGAATACTAAGCCGGCAGCATCGGAAAAAAGGATTCAAAATTGCAGGTTTACGAATCTATACTTGGGATGGCGATTTGAGTAAATTATTACTTTCTATTAAGCAAAATATAACTCATATTATATTTACCAATTATGCTGATTTTAACAATGAGCATAATAGATTGGTATATAGCTGTATAGAGCATAATATACAAATGCTGATGAGTGGTAGAATACACCCATTAGAGAAACAGGATGTACGACAACGAATAAAACACATTGATATAGAAGATCTTTTGCAACGCGACGAAATAACAATAGATGTAGAGGCTGTATATCAAGAAGTAAGTGATAAGGTTGTATTAGTAACAGGTGCTGCAGGTTCTATCGGACGAGAGATCTCAGTGCAATTGGCACGCTTTGGTGTGAAACGATTGATTCTGTTGGATATTGCAGAGACACCGTTGCATAATTTGGAGCTTGATATGCAAAAGAAGTTTCCCAACCAGAATATTACCTTTATATTGAGTGATGTTCGTTCGAATACAAGAATCAAAAATGTATTCGAGCAAAATAAACCCGACTTTGTATTTCATGCAGCAGCTTATAAGCACGTTCCTTTAATAGAAAATAACCCTTGTGAGGGAGTTCTTACTAATATTGGAGGAACCATAAATATTGCTCGTCACGCACAACTTAATAAAGTAGAGAAATTCGTAATGATATCTACTGACAAAGCGGTGAATCCGACGAGTGTAATGGGAGCTACAAAACGCATAGCCGAATTGTGCATACAAGGATTGAATAACAATTCATCTCATACTCAGTTTATCACAGTTCGTTTTGGAAATGTATTGGGTAGTAATGGATCTGTCATCCCTCTATTTAGGAAGCAAATAGCGAGTGGGGGACCTGTGACTGTTACCCACCCCGAGATGATACGTTACTTTATGACAATTCCCGAAGCTTGCAGACTGGTTTTACAGGCTGCAACTATGGGAAGAAGTGGTGAAATTCTTGTTTTTGATATGGGAGAACAGGTAAACATTGATAATCTTGCCCGAAAAATGATATTACTTTCTGGATTTATCCCTGATGAAGATATAAAAATAGAATATACCGGTCTTCGTCCGGGAGAGAAACTGTATGAAGAGCTACTAACAGAAGCTGAATCTACTCAAATAACTAAAAATAAAAAGATAAGGATAGTACAGGGTGATAAAATAGACGATAAAAAATTAACACTTCAAGTAATAAAGCTCATGGGATATGCTGAAAAAATAGATATTACGAGCACTGTCCAAATGATGAAACAAATTGTTCCGGAATTCAAGAGTAACAATTCGGAGTTCGAGGTTTTTGATGAAGAAGAGCTTGTAACATACAGTTAGAAATAGAAAAATGGGTATGACTGAAAAACCGGTCAGGGTATTAATGCTTTTTACGATCCTCAATAGAGGAGGAGCAGAGACCATGGTAATGAATTATCTTAGAAAGATAGACCGTTCTAAAGTCATTTTTGATTTCATTGTGCACCGTGAAGAAAGGGGAGCTTATGAAGATGAAATAGAAAGTATGGGATGTAAAATATTCAGATTTCCTCCTATTAGTATATTTCGCACTTCATCATATAAAAAGTCAATATCCGATTTTTTCGACATACACCCTGAATACAAAATAATACACGGTCATTGCTCCGAACTAGGTTACTATATATACAAGGAGGCTCATAAACGAGGTCTTAAATTTATTGCTGCCCATGCACATAGCGAACCTTGTGGATTTGATATGAAGATGCCTGTAAGAAATGTTCTTAAGTGGGCAATGCGACCTTATTTAACTCATTATTTCACTTGCGGTTGGGGTTCTGCAAAATGGTTATTTGGGAAAAAAATAATGAAAAAAGTAATTTTTTTTCCAAATGCAATCGATGCACATTCATTAATGTTCAATCCTCTAAGAAGAGAAAAAATAAGAGTTAACAATGAGTGGGTACAACGACTAGTTGTAGGTAATGTATCAAGTTTCTCACAACCCAAAAATCATTTTTTTCTTTTAGACATATTTGTTGAAATCGTTCGCCGCGAACCATCTGCACTATTAGTACTTGTGGGTAGTGGTGGTGACTTGGAGAGCAAAGTGAAAGAAAAAGTCTTGCGATTGGGGCTAAAGGAAAGTGTAAGGTTTATGGGAAGCCGTTCAGATATTCCTGATCTGTTGCAAGGAATGGATATATTCATCTTCCCTTCATATTTTGAAGGTCTGGGAATGGCACAACTAGAGGCTCAAGCATCAGGATTGCAAGTTCTAAATTCAACAAAAATACCTAAAGACGGAATTATTATACCCGAACTGGTAAATTTCCTATCACTGGAACAGCCTGCTACAGAATGGGCAGAAAAAGCATTGCAAATAGCAGAAAATAAAGATCGGAAGAATTGTTCACAGGAAATTATCGATATGGGATTTGATATAAATAAAAATGCAGAATGGCTTCAAAATCTATATATAACGGAAAGCCAACGCTAACCATATTCACTCCTGCTTATAACCGTGCTCATACAATCGACTTGTGTTATAAGAGCCTTTTGCGTCAGACTTCGTCTGATTTCAAATGGTTAATAGTCGATGATGGATCTACAGATTCTACAGGCGATTTGGTTAGGAGCTGGATTGCTGAAGGTAAAATCCCTATCGAATATCACTATCAGAAAAATCAAGGAATGCATGGAGCACATAATACTGCATATCAATTGATAGATACAGAATTGAATGTGTGTATAGATTCGGACGATTATCTTGCTGATAATGCAGTAGAGCTTATTGTCAATAAGTGGGAAAAGCATGGATCTGATGAATATGCAGGAATTATAGGTCTTGATGCAAAATTTGATGGAACAATAATCGGAACTGAATTTACGACAGATAAGACTACTCTTTCAGGTTTCTATACTCGGGGTGGGCGTGGAGATCGAAAACTTGTCTATCGCACATCGGTAGTAAGAAGTGTACCTGAGTATCCTCTTTTCGAGGGTGAAAAATATGTCGGGTTGGGTTATAAATACCAGCTTATTGATTTGAAATATGAGCTGTTGACAATAAATGAGGTACTATGTTATGTCGATTACCAGATAGATGGTTCTTCAATGAATATGTACCGACAATATTTCCGTAATCCGCAGGGGTTCGCATTTATACGTAAGGAGTCTATGAAACATCATCCCTCACACAAGCGGAGATTTGTTGAAGCTATGCATTATGTTAGTTCGAGTATAATTTGTCGTAACTCTAGGTTTATATCTGAGTCGCCATTCAAATTTATGACAGTGTTGGCTATACCTTTTGGGGTTGTACTATACTTGTGTCTTTTATTTCAATATAAGCGTAACAAATTTATGACCCTTGAATAGGAATCAGAAGCTAATATGATTGATTACATCCCCACATATTTATATACTGATTACTTTAACTATTTGGTTTTCGCTTTAATTATAGTTGCCGCATTCGAATGTTTTTCGGGCAGGTTATTTAAGCCTGAAGTGAGAGCGGTAAATAATATAATTGGCTTCATCGTCATTATCGCAGTGATTTTATATATGGGATTACGTCCCATCTCATATGTATTCGGAGATACTGTAAACTATGCGTACTCGTTTTATCGATTGCAAATGAATATCGATCAGTTCCAAATACTCAAAGATGGAGAATGGTTTTTTAATACCATAATGTTTTGGTTTGCTAAATATAGCAATGTCCATTTCTTCTTTTTGTTTTGTGCAACAACGTATGTAGGGGCTCTCTGGTGGGCATTTAAGCGTATTTTCAGAGAAGATTATCTGATACCATTTATAGTCGTAATGGCTATGTTCACATTTTGGAGTTACGGAGTCAACGGGATTCGGAATGGGATGGCTGCTTCAATAATAATTTTAGCTTTGACCTTTAGACGGAATATTACTATAATGGTAATATTGTCTATCTTGGGGTTGGGGATTCATAAATCCTTATACCTCTTACTTATAGCGGCAGGAATCGCATTTTTTATAAAAGACTCTAAAATATATTTTTGGATTTGGGTAGGTTGCATTCTTCTTTCGTTAATTGTAGGTAATTCCGTTGCAAATATACTCGCCGGGAGCAATTTGATCGAAGATGACCGTTTTGCAGGTTATATTTCAGGTAATAATAGTGAAGATGTTTTCAGTTATACCGGTTTCAGGTGGGATTTTTTATTATACAGTGCAATCCCTGTTGCAGTTGGGTATTATTTTATATTCGAAGAAAAATATACAGATAAATTCTATATATGGCTATTCAATATTTACTTAATGACCAATGCTTTTTGGGTTATCGTAATCAGAGCAAGTTTTTCAAATCGTTTTGCCCAAATATCATGGTTCCTTATACCGTTGATATTGATTTATCCATTATTTATGAAAAAGTTTTGGAGTGATCAGCCGATTAAGATCGGGTACACTGTGGTAATTTCCTACCTATACACATTTTACCTAGTATTTGTCAGTTGATGAAAAAAATAATACGTGTGGCGGCTGCACCCATTTCACTTGATATATTATTGCGTGGGCAGCTTCAATTTTTGAATAATTACTACGAAGTAGTAGGAGTTGCATCACCGGACAAAGAAATACATAGGAAAATATCAGACAGAGAAGGAATACGTACTGTTGAACTTTGTATAGAGCGCAGAATATCACTACTCAAGGATTTGAGAGCTCTAATTAATTTATATATACTTTTTCGCAAAGAGAAGCCGGATATAGTGCATTCGCTGACTCCTAAAGCAGGATTACTCTCTATGGTAGCGGCTTGGGCAGCTAAAGTGCCCGTAAGGATGCATACATTTACCGGGCTTATTTTTCCATGGAAAAAAGGGTATATGAGTAAACTACTCAAAACAATGGATCAATTAACATGTATAGCTGCTACACATGTTATTCCTGAAGGAGAAGGAGTAAGGAAAGAACTGATAAATATTTGTAAAGCGAACAAACTATCGAAGGTTTTGGCCAATGGTAATATCAATGGTATAGATGTGGAATATTTTAAACCCATCCCCAAGATTTCGGATAATACCGTTACACGTTTTGTTTTTGTCGGTAGAATTGTACGCGATAAAGGAATAGAAGAGCTGAAAGAAGCTTTTGAACGATTGGACAATGCAGAGTTGGTTCTTGTGGGTCCTTTTGAACAAGATATTGATCCCCTAAGCGATAGTTGTCATAAGTGGATTAGGCAAGGAAACCGAGTAACAAGTGTCGGATTTAGAGACGATATCCGCCCATATCTCGCAGATGCCGATGTTTTTGTGTTCCCCTCTCATCGTGAGGGTTTCCCTAATACACCTCTTCAGGCCGGATCTATGGGACTCCCTACTATAGCAACGAATATTTGTGGATGTAACGAGATTATTATCAATGGAAAGACAGGTTTTCTAATTGAACCTCATAATATAGATCAGCTCTACCAAGCTATGAAATCACTTGCCGAAGATGCTGCATTAAGAAAGGAAATGGGTTTGAATGCCAGAGTACATATTGTTGAAAAGTTTTCGCACCAGAATGTGTGGAATGCATTATTACAATTTTATCAGAATGTATCGCAATTTCATTAAACGAATCTTTGATATTGTAGGGTCTGTTGTTGGGCTTGCATTATTGTTACCTGTATTATTATTCATAAGCATATTCTTAGCTATAGCTAATCATGGATGCCCTTTCTTTTTTCAGGAAAGACCTGGAAAGAATGGGAAAGTTTTCAGAATTGTTAAGTTTAAGACAATGAACGATAAACGGGATGAGAATGGAAAGTTATTACCCGATTCAGAAAGAATTCATCCAATAGGACGGTTTGTGAGGTCAACCTCCATAGACGAACTTCCACAAATGATAAATGTGTTACTCGGTCATATGAGTTTCATCGGTCCACGTCCGTTGTTGAAAGAATACCTTCCATTATATACATCTGAACAGGCCTGCCGCCATAAAGTGCGACCGGGAATAACCGGATGGGCACAGGTGAACGGACGAAATACCATTTCGTGGGAGCAAAAATTTGAATATGATGTATGGTATCTCGACCATCTGAATTTTAAATTAGACATTCAAATTATATGGATGACAATACAAAAAATTGTGATTCGCGATGGAATTAATTCAAATGAGAATATAACTATGATTCCTTTCGATACATATTGTCAACAATTTCAATCAGACTTGGAATAAGTAATCGTACTTGGTGCACTCTACGCAAAAGATTGAATATTAAGCTAAAAATAAGGATATCAAAATAATACAATTACATGAAAAACTTAATTGTTTTTGGTGCAGGAGATCTTGGTAAATTCATTGTATATAACATAGAAATGTTTGACAATGAATATAATATACTGGGTTTTATAGATGAGGATGTAAATAAAGTGGGGGGTGAGCTTTGCGGGTTGCCGATATTTGGTATAGGCTATTTGCAATCTAACAAAATAGATAATTTATGTATCGTTATAGCCATGAGCTCTCCGACGGCAAAAGAGGCAATCTCAAAAAAGCTAAAGCCTTATGATGTGGAGTATCCAAACTTTATATCTCCTAATTCCTGGCTGTCAAAAGGGGTGAAAATAGGACGTGGAGTTTTAATATATCCGGAGAGTTCAGTTGATTTTGAGACAGAAATAGGCGATTTTGTTACAATTAATGCTGGATGCTCTATTGGTCATAATGTTGCAATAGGGCAATTTGCAACATTGGCTCCCGGTGTTAATCTTGCAGGATTTACGAAAATAGAAGAAAAAGCTAATTTGGGTATAGGATCTTGTTCCATACAAAAAATCAAAATAGGTAGTTGCAGTATAGTAGGAGGTCAGGCAATGTTGATAGAAAATGTAGAGTCTGGAAGAACTGTAGTGGGAGTACCTGCCAAAATAATCAAGTAAATGGAATCAAAAAAAATATGGTTGTCTATCGCCCAAATGGGTGGTCACGAACTACAGTACATTCAAGATGCTTTCGATAAAAATTGGGTGGCTCCATTAGGTCCGAACGTAACCGGATTCGAAAAAGATCTTGAAGGTTTTCTTAATCAGAAATGCCATGTTGTAGCTCTTAGTGCCGGAACAGCCGCCCTCCATCTGGCTATGGTACAATTGGGCGTATGTTCGAGTGATGAAGTTATATGCCAATCATTCACATTTTCGGCATCAGCCAATCCTATTGCATATCAATGTGCAACACCAATATTTGTCGACAGTGAGGCTGATACATGGAATATCTCTCCCAAATTACTGGAAATAGCTATTCTTGATAGGAAAATGAAGACAGGGAAATATCCCAAAGCGATTATTGTAGTGGATCTTTATGGTATGCCTGCCAAAATGGATGAGATTACTACCATTGCATCACGATACAATATTCCAATAATAGAAGATGCAGCAGAAGCATTAGGATCTGAATATAAAGGGCGTAAATGTGGCACATTTGGAGAATTCGGAGTTCTGTCATTCAATGGAAATAAGATGATAACCACTTCGGGTGGTGGAGCTTTGGTATGTAAAAAGACAGAACAGGCACAGCAAACTGTTTTCCTTGCAACTCAGGCGAAAGAAAATAAGCCTTATTATCACCATGAAAAAATAGGCTACAATTACAGACTAAGCAATATTTGTGCAGGAATAGGTCGGGGACAGATGGAAGTACTGTCACAGTATTTGTCGCGAAGGCGAGAGATTCATGCTCTATATTCAGAATTACTGGCTGATGTGGAGGGAATATCTGTTATGCAATGTCGAGATAAGGCATTTAATTCTAACTATTGGTTAACCTGCATTACTATCGACAATACGATATTAGAAGTAACAGTAAATGATATTCGCTTGTATCTCGATTCTGTTAATATCGAGTCACGACTACTTTGGAAACCGTTGCACATGCAGCCGGTATTTGATTCATGTCCTGCGTATATAGATGGCACATCAGAAGAGCTTTTCCGCAAAGGGCTTTGCCTGCCTTCCGGTTCGGCATTGACAAATGAAGACGTGAAGAAAGTAGTGGCTGAATTGAAGAAATATATATACAATAGTAAGACTGAAAAGTCAGATCGGCAGACCGAATTGCTTTCGGCAAACGAGAGATGAGGTATGTATAGATACCATCCCTACTTTATATTCACACAGGATAAAAGATATGACCAAAGAGCAAGCATGCATTCTGTTCTTTAGTTTAAACAGATAAATTACAAAAAAAGAATTATGAAAATTCCATCTAAATTATTTATAGGAATACTTATCACAACTTTACTCAGTTCTTGTTCGTCTAAGAAGGTCGTCTATTTTCAGGATATTGATAAGATTGATATGAAAAATCTTACAGCTTATCATAATTATGAGCCTAAGATAAAAAAAGATGATATGATTGGTATCATTGTTTCAGCTCCGAACAAAGAGGTTGTTGCGCCTTATAACAATGATCCAATGGTCTACATGGTTGATATCGACGGTTATATAGCTTTTCCTGTATTCGGGAAAATTAAAGTTGAAGGTCTTACTTTGCGAGAACTGTCCAATTGGCTTACTGACACGATATCCAAAGATGTGAAGAACCCTATTGTTAATGCATCTTTCATGAACTATAAAGTAACAATATTGGGAGAAGTGCGTACACCGGGAACTTATGTTATGCCAAGCCAAAAAACAACGATCCTACAGGCTTTGGGTATGGCTGGAGACCTCACTCTGGGGGGAAAACGAGACGATGTATTACTAATCCGCGAAATAGATGGTAATTACAAGCATATAAGAATTGACCTTAGGAAATCTGATATTTTATCTTCTCCATATTTTCACTTATGTCAGAACGATGTTATTTATGTGGCTCCAACTTCATCCCGTACATTTTCGGGATCGAGTCAATCTACCATCATTCCATTAGTTGCCTCTTCTTTAGGATTGGTAATATCAATGGCAGTTTTGATTTTCAATTAATTAAACAATTGCTGTGTTGTAAGCTATATTCCAATAAAAATATTTTGAGACAAGCATGACTGAAAGAGAATTTTTGAACGATAAGGAACGAGCAATTAAAGTAGATTATCGTAAAATAAGCACTATTTTATGGAACATGAAGTATATATTACTCATGTCTATAATATTATGCCTGACAGGGGCTTATTTTTATATTCGCTACACTACACCGATTTATAAGAAGAATATAACTGTAGTTCTCAAGAATCAACAAACTCAGTATTCTGATAATTATCAGCTAATATCTAATACTTTGGGTATAGGAAATAAGACTAGTCCCGATAATCAGATATTTATATTGAAATCGGCAACGTTGATGAGTCGCGTTGTTGAGCTGGGTAACTTTAATGTTAGGTATTTTAGCAAAGGTCGTTTTATTGATACAGAGCAATATACAGACTCTCCTGTTAAATTTTCATTTAAACCTAAAGTCAACAATGAGAAAGTTAATATTAATCTGGAAATAACATTTTCTGCAGGAAAAGAAATATTTATAGACTCTTTGTCAATTAATAACGAACCGATATCATTACCTACCAGAAAAATTAATTTCGGACAAGTTGTTAACACACCTGCTGGCAGCTTTAATCTAACTGCACAAGAAAATATAGATGTTTCCAAACTGATAGGTCAGATGTGCATTACCCGCTCAAATGTAGAAAATGCTGCGAGAGCATTGACAGGTGCTTTGGAAATAACCTCTTCGGCTCAACAGCCGGATGCATTAATTATCTCATTAAGAGAAAAGCATCCCAAACGAATAGAGGATATATTGAATATGCTGATAGATGAGTATAATATCCTGACTAAGGAAAACGATAGCCAGAGTATTCTCAGTACAATATCATTCCTTGATGAGCGTATCATGGGACTGGAGGATGAACTAGAAGAAGTGGAGGGATCGTTTACCAAATATCAGACAGCAAATGAGTTAGTTGATCTTGGTTCGCAATCTCAAATTGCAATGAATTCAGAGCAAGGATATAAAGAACGTTCGAATGATCTCAGATTACAACTTAACCTTTTAGCTAATATTAAAAAATCATTTGAAAGTAATGTTCATGAGCTCATTCCAGCTAACATAGGCATTATTGATGGCACTCTAAACACGTCGATCTCACAATATAATCAATACGTTATCGATAGGAATAGGATGTTAGCAGGATCTAGTGAGAATAATCCTAAAGTTCAAATAATTAACGATTTGATTGCCGTTTTGAGGAGGAATATTAAACAGTCAATAGATAATTTAGAGGCTGATTATAAACTTCAGTTACAATCTACAACTAAGCAACAAAATCTAAATCAACGCGAATTGACTGCAATGCCCTCAAAGCAATTGGCTTTGACACGAATGTCACGTTTACAGCAAGTAAAGGAGCCGCTCTATACTCTCTTACAGCAAAAAAGGGAAGAGGCATTACTCATGTTATCATCATTGTCTAATCAAGCTTATGTTGTAGATAAAGCCTTTGGGTCAGACTTCCCAATTTATCCAAAAGGGGGGGATATATATATGCTTGCATTGATTGTATCAATTTTTGTGCCTGTGTTCATTGTGTTGATTATGAATATATTTCGTGATAAAATTATTTTTGAAAAAGATATTACAGATCGAACAGACATTCTGTTATTAGGAGCTATTCCTTCGGCATTGAAGAACAGAAAGTCGCCGATGAAAGCCCATATAATAACGGCTACAGGTCGTGATCCCCTTACCGAGAGTTTCCGCATGCTGCGAACCAAATTAGAGAACTTTACTATCAATAAGAAAAAACAAGGAGGGTTAATTCTTCAGATTTCTTCTTCGGGACCGTGGGAGGGGAAAAGCTTTGTTTCTATTAATATGTCTTTATCCTTAGCATATTTAGGGAAAAAGGTTCTATTGATTGGAGCAGATCTACATAAGCCGGCACTTAGTAAATATCTGGGGATAGATAGTAAAGAGAAAGGTTTGTCTACGTATTTGGCAGGTATGGTGGACGACATACATCAGGTCATAATTCCTCATGAAAGTACCCCAAATTTAGAGATTATCCCGGCGGGTCCGATACCACTAAATCCGAGTGAATTGCTCTCTCTTCCATTATTAGAGAAAACGTTGGACGAGTTGCGCAATGAGTATGACTATATTATAATTGATTCTGCTCCATTTCTAGTTGTTTCTAGCGGATTCATTATCAGTAAATATGCTGATTGCACTTTGTACATCGTAAGATCCGACTACACCAAATTTTCGGCTATAGATGCTCTGAACAGTATAGTTAAGGAAGGTAGTTTGCAATCAGTAATGCTTTTGTTGAATGCAGTCAGTTTTAATAAAAAATCAATTTATGGCGTTAGTCGTTCCGGGCAGGCTTATGGTTATGGATACGGCTACGGCTATGTGGAGCATAATAAAAAAAATAAAAGTAATCTGTAATTTAAATAAATTCATCTGTAAGCTTTTTGACCTATAATATTAACAAAACAAAAACAAAATGAAAAGTAACGAAAAAGTAATGAAAAAAGAGTACGTATCCCCTCTTATCGAAATTATCGAGGTGGATGTGGAAGAAGGCTTTGCCATGTCTGTGGAAATAAAAGGAGCTGCAAATGATTTTACTACAAACAGCTTCGGTAACGGAGACGGAGGTAGTACAATGGGAGATTTTTAACTAAAGTATGACGACTAAAAAAGAAAAAACGATGAAGAAAGTAATATTTGCTGCATTAACGTTAGCAATTGGCTTATGGTCATGTTCGCAAAGTGAAGAAAATGAGAAAACTGACAATACTTCGGATGGTTATGTAAATGTAACAATAGGTACCGAATCGGGAAGTCTCAAAAGTATAGTAGCTCCCGGAGGAGCAACCAGTTGGAATCTTGCCGATCAAGTAAAGATACTAGATGTTGATGGTGTAGAGCAACTGTTTTCTTATGCAGCTGAAACACCTAAAAGTTCAGCTCAGTTTTCTGGAAGACTGAAATCCGGACAGGGTAAGCAGGTTTATAGAGCATACCATGTTCCTAAGAAATCTAAGGTTACATTGAAGAATGGTCATATTCTAGTTGTAGGTAGAGAAAATATTGAAATAACCGAAGATAAAGCGACTAGCAATTCAGCTCTATTTGGTTTGTATTGTCCAATGGTGGCAACTCCTTTTGAATTTGATGCTGAAAACACAAAAGATTCTAAATTAGCTCAATTTTATCATTTGGGTACAATGATTGAAGGTCGAGTTAGTTTGAGAACTCCTCAAGATTCAAAACATTTGGACAAAATGTTTGACAAGATAGTGTATGAGGTTAAAGCAATCGGTTCATATCCCTTCTATACCGAAATAGAATTAGACTTAAATAAACTAACGACTTCTTCGTTGGTTGAAGATTTGAATGATTGCATAATACCTAACAAAGCTGTGAAAACAGATTTAATGTCAACGACTATAAATATGCAAGCACGTTCTATAAGAAGTCTTATGGAAGAGTATAAATTATTGGGTTCTTATGCTATTCCAATATTTGCTCTTCCGACAGAAGAGGGCTTTAACTATACAGCAACCATCTGTTTCTATAATCAAGGGAAAGAACAATTGAAACTACAAGGTAGTGGAGTAGCAACAAGATTGAATCCGGCAGGATTGAATATCTTGAATTTCGATTATAAGAAAATTGTCGAATAAGAATTACCTTAATTAATACTGTAAAGGATTATTATTGCTTCTGTAGAATAATAATCCTTTATATTTTTTTCTAAATATATCAATATGAGAATTCGAAAAGGTTTTAAAATACAGTCTGTAGGAGGAGAGAATATTATACTGTTGCAGGGTACATACGGTGTTGATACCACCAAAATAGTATCGTTCAACGATACATCTCTTTTGTTATGGAATATCTATGAAGATAAGGAGTTTACAGCAGAAGATATAGCCGCCTCTCTTGTGGAGGAGTTTGGTATAGAAAGAGAGCTGGCCACTAAGGATGCTATAGATTGGATTGATGTATTAGTTCAAAACAGACTGATCGAGCAGCAATGATAAATTCAGTAAATATGTTTTTTTCACTGCTTCGGCTAAGTCTGAATGCTGATAAAAACAAAATAGATCGTTGTTCATCAACATTTGTTGGTGCAGAAAGTAACGATTGGGAGCAATTGTTTGAACTTTCCGTAAGACAAGGAGTGCTATTATTGTGTTATGGTGGTTTACAGTACTTACCTAAAGAGTCACAACCGCCTCGTAAATTGAAGTTGCGTTGGTGTGTAAATGTAGTAAAAGGCTGCGAACGATACGACCATTATAAATGTATTATTGCGAAGTTATCAAATTTACTATCAGAAAATAATATAGCCCTCCTTATAATTAAGGGGGTTACCATATCTGAATTATATCCTGTTCCATATTTTCGAGAGAGTGGCGATATAGATATTTATTTGTTCAAGAAGGCCGAACAGGCTAATAATCTGATATCATCTCTCGGAGTAAAAAAAGAGGAAGGAATAGAGAAACATTCCATTTTTATAATAGATGGGATACCCATAGAAAATCATTATACATTTTTTGATACTGCTTTACAATTTCAAAGAGAAAGCCAATTGTATCAAAAAATGGAGAATATGCTTCACGGCATGTTTTCTCAAAATACTTGTCCTACTATAAAGAGGGATAATATATATCAGCTTCCGCCACAGGCAGCGGCTCTTTACCTAATAGGTCATACGTTCAGACATTTTTGTTGTCTGGATGTAAACATTAGACAGATGTGTGACTGGACAATATTTTTCAGTAAAAACGAAGAATATATTGACAGTGAGTTGTTAGCCTCTCAAATAGACGAATTGGGGTTAAGAGAATTTGTATGCCATATCAACTCTTTCTGTTCTAACTATCTTGGGTTCAATCCCTATTTCATAATTCCACAAAAAAGAGAAGCAGCAACAGAAGAATTTATCTTGAAAACAATCATGCGGTACAGAGTCAATCCCAAAATACATATCCCTGTTTTTGGTGTATTGCGCTATCTTTTCCGCAGAAATAATATATATAGAAAATATTTGGGTAAGGTAGATATTACAGAATTTTTACTCCCTGAGATCAAAAGCTATTTTGCCTATCTGTTAAAACATAGATGGCGTTCTACAAATAAAACATCGAAGATCTAATTCAGTTCGAGCCTATTTTTGCCATGAATATAAATTTATACATTAAATTGCTCCCTCATCAATTTCGAAAGAGAGCGATTGGAATAGTCATCATTGGGATACTGAACAGATTGCTGGACCTAATTGGTTTGGCTTCGTTGTTGCCAATCATTATCGTAATTATGAATCCATCTAGTATCAAAGGAGACGATTCATTTATGGCTCGGTTGTTCCAACTCATAGGATTGGATTCTCTAGCTCAATTCGGTATCATGCTAGGGGTAGTTGCTTTGGTATTATTGCCATTCAAAAGTATAATTACAATCTGGCTCGGAAATATTCAGAATAAATATTATCTGGAAATATATAAACATTACTCCCGAAGACTTTATAATTATTATCATAACAAGGGACTCTTATTTATACGCCAAATGTATTCATCACAGTTGGCATTTCACATCAATGGCGCTTGTTACGGATTTGCGACAAACATTATCAAAACCATTTTGGATTTGATGTCCAACTTCGTAGTAATGTTATTATTGATCGGCTTTTTAGTCTGGCTTGCTCCTATGACATCTTTGATGTTACTGGCTGCTATGGTGCCTATTTCTTTGATATACTTGGTAATTGTCAGAAATAAACTTAAAGAAATTGGGTCTGATGCATACGAAGCTCGTCGCAAACAAGCTCAGATAGTTCAGGAAAGCCTAAAGGGATATGTAACATTAAAAGTTAATGATTCATTTGAGAGAACAAATGAAGACTTTAATAAGGGACTTGATACGATATTTAAAGCAGACATTAAAAATATTGTTTATAAGCAAATTCCATCAGTGATTTTTCAGATATGCACAGTTATTGCACTGATTATTTTGCTTGTTGAAGGAACGACGAACAACACTTCTGTCAATTCTTTCATAATCTTTGGATTTACAGCTATCCGAGTAATGCCATCAATACTAGCTATGGTAAACGGTTGGCATACTCTTCAGAATAACCAATACATAATTGATGTGATTAAAGGGATAGAAGAAGATGATAACAAGAACAATAATGAAGAAATTCTCCAACCTATAAGTTTAAATCAACAAATAGAACTAAGGGATATAACTTTTGGTTTCGAGATCGATACACCTGTCTTTTCAAACTATTCTTTAAAGATACATAAGGGTGAAACTATAGGTTTTAGAGGAATCTCCGGGGCAGGGAAGAGTACCCTATTCAATCTGCTATTGGGATTCTATGTTCCCCAGAAAGGTGGTGTATATATTGACGGAGTTAAGTTATCCTCTCAAAACAGAAAAAGTTGGCATAAATTGGTCGGTTATGTAGAGCAGGATGTTTTTATAAAAAATGATTCTCTAACTAAAAATATTGCGATGTCGACGACTGAACCGGACAACGATAAGATATTGGAGATATTTGACCAAGTGGGACTTAAGCGATGGTTTGAGGGTCTTAAAGATGGCTTAGATACGATTATAGGAGAGGGAGGAGCAACCGTTAGCGGAGGTGAAAAACAGCGGATTGGGATAGCAAGAGCATTGTATAAAAATCCGAAAATTCTCTTTGTTGATGAAGCCACATCTGCTCTGGATGCAAAAAGAGAGGAAGATATTGTTTCTTTACTACACTCTTTAGCTTCTGATAATTTTACTCTTCTGATCATTTCGCATCGGGAGAGTACACTTCAATTCTGCAATCGCATAGTAGACATATAATTATTTCACTATAACAACTGAGTGAGAAAATTTTGGTTTTGACAGTTTTAAAATAATGAGAAAAATATATTCGATAGCCGGCTTGAAAGTGGAGCTGAGTGGAGAAAGTACTATGCAACAATTGACTAGATTACCCGAGTTTGATGTATTCGAAATCGATGATCAAAGTGAAGTTAATATTGATATTTTCATCCGCATGGACGAAAATGTGGATGCTGCTTACTTTACAGAAGTTTGCCATATTCATCGTTTTAACGTATTGGATATAGAGCACTCTTTTTCGACTTGTAAAGAAGGGTATCTCTATGAAATGCACCGGCAGGATGGTAGTAAGATTGTAAGCGTTATCTATAATCCGCATAGCAATGATGTTTTAATGTCTTCTTGCAACTGTCCAATATCTATCAAATTTGCCATGTGGATTGCGTATTCTTTACCGGCAGTGAAGGAAAAAGTGCTTCCAATACATGCATCAACGATCGTCAAAGATTCGGAGGCAGTTCTATTTCTAGGTGAGTCAGGAACAGGTAAAAGTACACATACAAGATTATGGTTGCAATATATTGAAAATGCTTACTTACTGAATGACGATTCACCTCTGTTACGTATCAAAGACGACAAAATATTTGTTTGTGGGTCTCCATGGAGCGGTAAAACCCACTGTTACCGGCAAGAGATAGTTCCATTAAAAGCAATGGTGAGACTAAGTCAATATCCGGAGAATAAAATGAGTCGCTCAAGTAAGCTAAATTCTATCGGGGCTATACATCCATCTTTTCCTCCTTTTTTAGCATACGATGGATTATTCTCCGAAAAAATAATTTATTGCCTAGATAAAATTCTTAAAGATACTCCTGTATATGAACTAAAATGCCGTCCTGACAAGCAAGCGGCTGAGGTCGCATATACTACAATATATTGATTTATATGGCTGTGAAAGAAATATCCAATAATCTGTTTTTTACTAATGTTAGAAATATTATTAATTCGGGCAATTCGGTAGAACTGAAAATTAAGGGGACAAGTATGTATCCCACTTTGTTGAATGGTGAGCATAAAGTGGTACTAACATCTTATCAAAAACAATATCTGAGGATTGGTATTATACTTCTCTTTGTGTATAAGGAAAAATACATATTGCATCGTCTGGTGTCTATCAATGAAAATCAGCTAATACTTCAAGGAGATAATCAGCCATATATAAGAGAATATATTGAGGAGAAAGATATAGTTGGTATGGTAGAATACATTATTAGCCCTACAGGTAAAGTTACAGACTGTAAAAAACGTCGTTTTTTTGTTCAGAATAGATTTTGGCGACCAATATATCAATATCATTTATTCTTCGTTAGAAAAATGAAAGGTTTTTTCATTAAGACTTTTGCATATACATAATCAAGTACATGGAACAAAAAATAAAAGTGTTGTTTTTTATCGAATCGCTTGCTGGTGGTGGAGCAGAAAAAACACTTTCTACAATTATAAATCATATAGACAGGGACAAATTTGATATAACTGTGGCTACTATAATAGCCAACGGTGTATATGTGGATCAGATTAGTAGATTTGTAAAATTTAAGCCATTAATAAAAACACGTAATCAGATTTTATATAAGATATTATACCACTTGATCTATTTCTATTTGCCTTTACGGATAGTTTATAATTTGTTTGTTCCAAAAAGGAATGATGTCGAAGTTGCTTTTTGCGAAGGCTTTGTAACAAAGCTACTTGCATACTCACCTAATAAGAATAAGATCGCATGGGTGCATACAGATATGCAGGTTAATCCATGGACTCAAAGTCTAGTCTATTCTTCGATAGATAGAGAGAGGAAGACATACTTAAAATACGATAAAGTAATATGTGTTTCAGAAACTGTTAAGCAGTCAGTTGAATCGAAGTTTGGAATTGAAGCTGAGACTGTTTATAACCCTATTGATAGCGATGAGATCATTAGTAAGTCTAGGGAAAAAGTTTCTTTACATATAAAGAAGAAACTTCGTATTGTCACTGTCGGGCGCCTTGTAGAGCAAAAGGGATATGATCGACTATTAAAGGTGATTAACGAACTCAAAAATGAAGGTTGTGATTTTGAATTGTGGATATTAGGGGACGGACCTGAAAAGGAAGGACTAGCTGATTATATTGATAAAAACAATCTGAATGACGATGTAAAGCTCTGGGGTTTTATTTCTAACCCATATCCGTACATGTTAGCCAGCGACATTTTTGTTTGTTCATCACGATGCGAAGGATATAGTACAGTTGTAACGGAAGCTCTGATTCTCGGACTTCCTGTAATAACAACACTGTGTTCGGGAATGAAGGAACTTTTAGGCGATAACATCTATGGAGTCATTGTAGAAAATGAAGATATGACTCTACTCGAACCGTTGAGAAAGATTATACACGATCGTGATTATCTCGCTATGTTAACTCAAAAAGCTCAAAAAAGAGGTAACGACTTTAGTATATCGTCGTTAATGAAACCCATAGAAGATTTGTTAAGATGAAAAAGAAGCATATTGCATTTGTCGTTAATGGACTATATGGCGGAGGAGCAGAGAGAGTATTGCAGGTATTTTTAAATAATTTCGACCGACGAAAATATAATATTACACTTGTAAATTACAGGGAAGAAGATATTAATAATGAGTTTTATCCCGCTGATATTAAATATATAAGTATTCTTAAGAACCTAGAAAAAAAGAGATCGAAAGCAGGTCGCATTTGGGCTAAAATATATAATAAGATTAATTTGATTGTATATGATAATTTTTCTCCACGTGCTTTCAGACAGCTTTATTTAAGGGATAAATTTGACATTGAGATTGCTTTTATCGAAGGATATGCTACAAGGATTGTCAGCGGTGGTCGCTCTAATAAAAAAATAGCATGGGTTCACATCGATTTGAAATTATATCCATGGACGGATATCGCATTCCGATCTATGAATGAGCAAATCAAGTGCTATTCATCTTTTGACGAGGTGGTTTCTGTTTCCAAAAGTGTACAAAAATCAGTCGAAGAGTTGTTCTTGCATGAGTCGATAGTTATATACAATCCCATCGATACTGAAGGGATACGAAGAATGTCTTCTCTCTTTACTGTTGAAAGAAAGGAAAACACTTTATTCTTCATATCAGTTGGAAGGTTAGTTCCACAAAAAGGATATGACAGATTGATAGCTATTATAGGTAAGTTAGTTGCCGAAGGTTTTGACCTCAATTTATGGATAGTAGGTGAAGGCACAGAAAGGAAATATCTGGAAGAGCTAATTAAAGAAAGGAAACTTGAGGGAATTGTCAGATTATTGGGCTATCAAAGTAATCCATATCCGTACATCAAGGCAGCAGACTGGTTTGTTTTTTCGTCACGCTACGAAGGATACGGCTTGGTTGTAGCTGAAGCTCTGATTCTGAAAACTCCGGTCATTAGTGTAATGTGTGCAGAAATGGAACAACTTCTGGGAGAACGTAACGAATGGGGGATTATAGTTGAAAATGAAGATATAGCTTTGTTAAACGGGATGAGGAATATATTGAAGGACACAGAGCAGACTACAAGATATAGAACCCAAGCAATAGAAGGAGGTAACCGTTTTTCACTAGAACGTCAAATGAATGAAATATATAATCTAATTGATAATTAAGATCACAGACCAAAGCGAGTATGGAGATATCGGTTATAATACCAGTTTACAATACTGAAGCATATCTGGAAGAATGCTTGGACTCTGTAATTGCACAGCAATTCGAAGATTGGGAGTGTTTGCTTATAGATGATGGGTCTACCGATCGCAGTAGTAGTATCTGTGATTTATATGCTAGCCGGGATAGTCGATTCAAAGTATTCCATATTGTGAATTCTGGAGTATCTGCCGCACGAAATCTGGGAATAGAGCACGCATTAGGAACGTATATCGCATTTATTGACAGTGATGATACTGTTGACAAGAGTTATCTCTCCCGACTTTACGAGGCGATGATGCAAGTTGATGCAGAACTAATCGTCGGTGGTATGAAACTGGTTCGCCCTTTAGCGACGGAAATAAATACTGCAACTCAAGGTTTGGTTATAATTGGAAGTGAAGATTCCGACCGTTTTGTCGAATTGAATAGAAAATTCTTATTATACGGACCAGTTGTTAAGTTATACCATTCTGATATAATTAGAGGCAACAATATAAGGTTTCCATTAGGAGTTCAGTATGGTGAAGATCTGGTATTCAATTTAGAATATTTAAAATATGTAACCAACATCTTTGTAATAAACACAGCAGATTATAACTACCGGATTTTATCGGAAGGATCGCTTTCTTCTTCTGCGCATAGTCGAAACTTTGCTAATAATTACACACAGTGGAAGATTATCTGTTCCTTTTTCAAGGGAAAAAAGATCAATAGTTCAAATGCTCAAATATATTTATCAAATCGTCTATGGGGCATCGCTTACGATCTGGTAATGAGTAATAAGTTATCTGTAAAAGAGATAAAAAGTGCTTTTAGTATTGAGTTTATGAATGACCTGAGAGCCTTTAATAAATACACAATATCAATTCCAAGTTGGTTGAGGATAAGTATGTCAGGAAGATTTTATCGAATGATGTGGTTGATACAACGGAGGGCTAAATAAGAAAAATCGAATTGAGGTCAAAGTAAAAGTTTCAGACCTGTTTGTTATCTATGAAGTGGTTTTGACTTTTTATTTTTCGTATTATTTTGTCATCCTGAGGAACGAAGGATCTCGGTTGTATGCTTCTTCTTTATCGTTCAGCATGACAGAAAGTAAAAAACAAACAAAAAGAAAGATTTTTCAAAAGTCAAGAGTAATTATATCAGATGATTACATTAAAAAAATATACCATCAAATTTTACATTTACTAATATGAAAATTATTCTTTCACCACATGGAGGAAGTGGGAATCACGGATGTGAAGCAATAGTCAGATCCACGGTGAAAATATTGAAAAATATTGATTTTGAACTATTCTCGGCATCTCTGGAAGAAGACGCAAAATACGGATTGGCTAAATGCTGCAAATTGTCGGCTGCTCAAAAGCCAATTAACCGTTTTTCTATACGATATCTCCTAGCTCGGATAAGTGGTAGTGTGGAGAAATTTGACCGACTAGCTTTCGATCCTATCCTCAAAGCAGCGAAGAAGAGTGATCTGATGATGAGTATAGGAGGTGATAACTATTGTTATGGAATTAATAATCACATTCTGTTAGTTAATAGAGCAGTCAGAGAATTAGGAAAAAAAACTGTACTGTGGGGCTGTTCAATAGAAGAAGAGGCAATAAACAATGATATCGTTTTTGAGGATCTGGCGGCTTTCGATCTGATAATTGCCCGCGAAAGTATCACTTATAATTCGTTGAAGAAAAAAGGTCTGCATAAAGTCTCATTATTCCCCGATCCGGCATTCCAGCTTAATCGGATAGATCTTCCTTTACCTGAAGGCTTTAAAGATGGTAATACAGTCGGGATCAATATAAGCCCCATGATTATCAGTTACGAAACAAGCAAAGATTCTACGCTGAACAATTATATAGGGTTGATAGAACATATAATGGCTACGTCGGATATGAATATCGCATTAATCCCACATGTAGTATGGACACATAATGATGACAGAAAACCTCTTTTGCAATTATACAATCGTTTTGCTCATACAGGGAGGATAGTAATGATAGAAGATACCGCAGCATCGGAACTCAAGGGGTATATAGCCCGCTGTCGATTTTTTATAGCAGCACGTACTCATGCCAGTATTGCTGCATATTCAGAGTGTGTACCGACTTTGGTTGTAGGCTATTCGGTGAAAGCGAGGGGAATAGCACGTGATATTTTCGGAACGGAGGATAATTATGTAGTACCTGTACAGTCGTTAACAAAGGATGACCAGCTAGTTAAAGCTTTTAAATATATATATGAACACGAAGCTGATATCAGAAATCATTATGCTTTGGTTATGGGGCAATATAAAGCAAAAGCTGCAGAGGCCGGAAAAGAAATTACAAAAATATGATAGTTATTATATCGCTGTTTGCTATACTTCTTATTTTTGTTGGGTTCGACTTTATCTTATTCTTTTGTGAGTGGCAAGCCAGAATTCATATAGGCAGATGGGATGATCGGCTCAAGTGGCAAAAGGCAATCGAATCGAGAGCCCGTAAATGGTTAGATAGGCCTCCAACTGTAAAACTAACAGACAATAATTATTGGGTACTTTATGATGTGTTGCGTGGCAGATATCATAACCGAACAATACAAAGCTGGCAAGCAGCAGGTCTGTTGATGGCTTTCGGCAAAACTGAGGCTGTCCGATATAGTAACGGAAAAATAGATACTACAACCGGCAATTGGAAAAAGGATCCTAAACATATCGATGAAGCTTTGTTGGCATATATTCTAAAAAAAAATAAAGCATTAACTCCAATAGCCGAGAAAACTATTATTTCTCTCCTAACAAAATTGAAGGGAGACCAAGAGACTATTCCCTATCGGGCTACTATTCCAGATGTGAGGTTTATAGATACAATAGGCATGGTTACTCCCTTTCTTGTTCTCTGTGGAGAAGGTGAGCTTGCCATGAAACAAATAGAAGAATATGACAAAGCGAAATTGGCGGATTCTTCCATTCCTTCACATGCTTATGATATAGTTCGAGATGTTCCTTTAGGAATATATGATTGGGCACGTGGCATCGGATGGTATATACTAGGACTTGTCGAGTCGAATACAGACGGATCGCTTGATGCTCGCATCATCTCGTTAGCATACGAATTACTGCCTTATCAAAAAGACGAAGGTGGCTTCGGTGCTATGTTTTTTAATAAAGAGGCTATATGCGAGTCGTCTGGTACAGCTTTGATAGGTCTATTGATGGTAAATGCATATCGGATAAATTCTGATACACGATTTTTAGATGCTGCCTTTCGGGTGGAAAAGCAGTTGATGCGACAGACTCGTAGAACTGGTGCTATAGATTTCTGTCAGGGCGACACAAAAGGTATCGGCTATTACTCTACTTTTTTTTCAGTTATGCCATTCGCACAGGGTATCGCATTGAAGTTGTCAAAAGATCTGAATGAATATGCGAACGGATAACTCGCGGAAGAATTTCATAGCCAGTATCTCAGTTATGCTAGTGATGACTTTTCTGGGATTTCTTACCCGAAAAGTTTTCGTAGATAACATAGGTGTTGAGTATTTGGGGCTTAATGGATTGTTGCTCAATATTCTGAGTGTAGTATCCTTACTTGAAGGCGGTTTTGGTACCAGTATTGTGTATAATTTGTATAAACCCCTTGCAGAAAAGGATCAGCCAAGAATCATTGCACTCGTACAGTTATACCGAAAGATTTATCGCTACATCAGCCTCGGCGTACTATTAATGGGATTGGCAATATATCCTTTTCTTGATGTTTTTATTAAAGACGGCGAATCATTGAAGTATGTCTCTGTTGTATTTTTCATTTTCCTGTTCAACAGCATAGTTCCTTATTTCGCTGCATACAAATGGTCTTTAATTAATGCAGATCAGAAGCAGTATAAACTGGTGCGTATCAATCTGGTATATCAGGTAGGATTGAACCTGACAAAACTGGCTATACTATACTATACGAAAAATTATATTTTATATCTTATTATTGAATCCCTGTTTCTTGTTGGGTACAATGTCGCTATTACCTATAAAGTCAATCAACTGTATTCATATATTAGAACGAAAGTGAAATACAAGGTTGACGAACTTACACGGAAAAGAATCATTACGAACTCAAAAGCTTTATTTTTACACAGTCTCGGGGGATATTTGATGCATTCGACCGGTAATATTGTTATATCTTCATTTGTCAGTATTGCGATAGTTGGCTTATATTCAAATTATACATTGATAACAAGTTATATAAATAATATTGTCACAAACACTTTAAATAGTTTTTCGGAGAGTGTCGGTAACCTCATAGCTACGGAAAGTGTTGAGCATGTCAATAAGGTTTTCAACACCATATTCTTACTTAATTTTATTATAATATCCTTACCTGTAATTGTACTTTCGAATACAATTAATCCATTTATTGTTTGGTGGCTAGGTTCCGAATATTTATTGGATATATCCACAGTAGCTGTCATACTGATCAACCTTTATATTTTTGGTATGCGTATTTCTGTTCAAATATTTAAAGTAAAATCGGGCATATTTGTACAAGACAAATTTTCTCCGCTAATACAAGGATGTACTAACCTTATACTATCTCTTATCTTCGTTCAATTCTGGGGTATTACGGGGGTTTTACTCGCTTCAACCATAAGTGTATTGTCTATAGGATTTTGGCAATTTCCGTTTCTTGTTTACAAATATACATTCAAGAAACCACTCAGGCTCTATTTCATAAGCTATGCTAAATATACGCTGATCGCACTCATTTCTTGGGTAGTCACTTATTATCTGTGCTATCTCTTGAATGACGACTCACTGATTGGTATTGTTCTCAAGAGCATCATTTCGTTAGTCGTTCCCATAGGGCTATACTATATATTGTTTAGTAGGACAACTGAAATGCGAAACCTTATATTCACTTATATTAAACCAATGTTGCTCAAGGTATTTAAACGATGAAAAAACGGTTGCTCATTTCTATTCAATATATGGAGATAGGAGGAGTGGAACGTTCCTTACTGGGTCTTCTGGATAGCTTCGACTATTCACGTTTTGATGTGGATCTTTTTATCTATCGTCATTCGGGTGAATTAATGCAGTTTATACCATCCAAGGTCAACCTAGTACCCGAGATTCCAGCCTATACAACTCTAACACGGCCTATAACTCAGATCGCTGCTGAAGGATATTGGAGGATTGCTTTGGGGCGGTTGCAGGCTAAATATCAGGCAAGACGATTTGGTAAAAGGAATACTAACGGAGAAAACTATTCTATATATCAATATGTTGCCGATGCTACTACTTCTTATTTGCCTCCGATAAACGATATTGTTTACGATCTGGCAATAAGTTTTATAACACCGCATAATATAGTGAAAGACAAAGTGAATGCGAAATGTAAGGTGGCATGGATTCATACCGATTACTCGAATATTGCGATAGATGTGGGGCGTGAACTAAAATCTTGGGGTGCATACGATTACATCGCTGCTATTTCGAAAGATGCAAAAAAAGCATTCATATCAAGATTCCCATCTTTGTCTGATAAAGTTGTTGTTATTGAAAATATCCTTTCCGTAAATTTCGTTAGAGAACAGGCTCTTTTGCAAAAGCCGGAATTAGATGCAGAGATAAAGCTTCTCACAGTAGGACGTTTTTGTTATCCGAAAGCATTGGATCAAGCTGTGCGTATCTGTGCCAAACTGGTAGAGAATGGACTACCTGTCAAGTGGTATGCCATCGGTTACGGAGATGAAGATACAGTCCGAAATGCAATTGACGAATGTGGAATGCACGATCATTTTATTATCTTGGGTAAGAAAATGAATCCCTATCCTTATATTGCCGCTTGTGATATTTATATTCAGCCCTCGCGTTACGAAGGTAAAGCAGTTACCGTACGGGAAGCACAAATACTGGGGAAACCAGTTGTGATAACTGCTTTTAATACTTCGGCCAGCCAATTGATAGATGGTTTCGACGGTCTTATTGTCCCTATGGATATCGATGGTGCTGCACACGGAATTCAATCTCTTATAGAGAATAAGTCGTTACAAGAAGAGTTTCGTAAGAATATGGAGATTACCGATTATGGCAATTCTAAAGAAGTAGAGCTTATATATAGATTATTATGAGGTTATTGTATATAACTAACGGAATAACAGGAGTTGGAGGTCTTGAGCGTGTACTCTCTGTAAAGGCGTCGTACCTTGCCGATAATCTTGGTTATGAAATTTGTATAGTATCTCTTAATGAGAAAGAGAAAGAACCATTTTATAAGTTCAGTTCCAGAATAGTTTTTCGTTCGGTAGAGGTAATAAAGAGTAAATTCGAATATTTCTTGGGTATACGACGTATCGTAAAAGAATTTGCCCCCGATGTTATTTCCGTTTGCGATGATGGATTAAAGGGATTTTTTGTGCCCTTATGGATTGGCAGTAAAGCCAAGATTATTTACGAAAGACATGTTTCGAAAGAGATGGTTACCCATGGTAAGAATCCAAATCTAAAACAAAAAATATCTTTATTATTGATGGATATAGGAAGTAGGCTCTATGATAGATTTATTGTCCTGACAAGTGATAACAAGCAGCAGTGGAGATCTAAAAATGTAGAGGTAATACCTAATCCTCTTCCATTTTATCCCGATTCGATTTCTAAATTGAATAATAAACGTATTATTAGTGTTGGAAAAGTCTCGGTTCAGAAAGGTTATGAACGTTTGTCAGAAGCTTGGAAACTAATTGGGCATAAGTATCCGGATTGGAGTATCGACATATATGGTTCGGTTTCAGATAATAGTAATTTGCCGGAGATTATAAGAGAAGCTTCTATAAATATAAATAAACCGGTTAAAGATATACAGAACGAATATCTGGCATCTTCGATCTATGTATTACCTTCTCGATTCGAGGGTTTCGGAATGGTGCTAATCGAAGCTATGGCGTGTGGAGTGCCTTGTGTAGCTTTTGATTGTCCCTGTGGACCGAGAGATGTAATCAAGGATGGAGAAGACGGTTTTCTACTTGAGAATGGGAATATAAAACAATTTGCGAAACAGCTTTCTTTACTGATTGAAGATGAACAATTGCGTAAAGAAATGGGTAGAAATGCTCGTCGTAATATACGGCGTTATGATGTTAGCATCATTGCTGGCAAGTGGGATGAACTTTTCAAGATTTTATGATAAGTATAATTGTACCGATTTATAATGTAGAACATTGTCTGGCTAAGTGCTTGAATAGTCTGTTGAAGCAAACCTACTACAACATAGAAGTGGTGTGTGTCGACGATGGTTCACAAGATAAAAGTGGCTCTATTTTAGCCGAATATTCGAAAAAAGACCACCGTTTGAAAATGATTACACAAGAAAACAGTGGTATAGCCTCGGCGCGTAACCGAGCTATAGAGGAAGCACAAGGGGAATGGATCATGTTTGTAGATTCGGACGATTGGGTAGATGTCACCACATGCGAAAGAGCAATAACTTTGATAGGAGACTCTGATATAGATATAGTGCTTTGGGCATATACTCGCGAATTTGTGAATGGGAAGAATGCTCCGCGTTTTTTAATGGATGGGGATAGGTTGTTTGACGAAAACAATATACAGTCCTTACATCGTCTGATTATAGGTCCTATTGGAGCAGAACTGTGTGACCCTACATTACTCCATTCGTGGGGCACTGTATGGGGTAAACTCTATTCTCGTAATGTAATCTCAGAAACCAGATTTGTAGATACAAATATTATTGGTTCGGCCGAAGATGTATTGTTTAATATAGAAGTATTCACTCGTATAAAAAGAGCATTCTATGTGAACGAGGCTATGTATCACTACCGTAAAAGTGGAAAGTCATTTACCGGAGGTCATAACAGAAATCTCAATGAACGGTGGATAAATCTTTATTCGATGATGTCGGATATTATTGTGGCATACGATCTTCCTTCCGATTTTAATGAAGCTCTTAACAGTCGGATCGCACTGGGGCTGATAGGGCAGGGGATAAATGAATGTAAGTCCCCGCGAAGTACACAAGATAAAATAAACGTAATAAAACAGATAATAACCCAAGAGCAATATCGTTTAGCCGTGAAGAATTTACCACTCAAGTATTTTCCACTCCATTGGCGTCTCTTTTTCTGGGCTGCTAAGAATGGTAAAGCGAATATACTTTATATTCTTTTACGGATAATGAATCGATAATAATTTGATATATTTTATATCTATTGTTTTATTATATACCTTTATTTGTTGAATATAATTTAATAATATAGATATCTATTCGATTTTATAACATAATAGTAGGTGTGTATAAAATTAAATTTTAACTTTTTTTTGAAAAAGTGAATTCTATTATTTTTTAACTTAACAATAATAAAACTCATAATGATAAGATATTATAGTAAGCTCTTAATGGTTATGTGTCTGTTTGTCTCTTCGTGTACAAAAGACGAAGACCAGAATGCAGATATGCGTATGATTCCTGAAAAAATATATGTAATAGACAACAATGTCTTTGGCATCAGAGCAGATAAGACAGAAGCTAAGGCAACTACAGATGGGATCAATAAGGCTATCGCAAAAGCAAAATCGGAAGGATATAATACCGTTAAACTGATCAAAGGAGATTATCTGATATACTGTGTTAATGAGAGCGACTGGTACGCCACCGATGGTATATTCGTGCCTACCAATATGACTCTCGATCTGGGTGAAGCCAGATTGTATGTAGAGCCAAACGACGCTCCTCACTATGCATTGATACAGATAGATCATGCCGAAAATGTAACAGTCAGAGGTGGACATATTATTGGAGATAGAGCTCAACATGCGAATAAAAACCATGCCTTAGGGTATGGTATTCAGGTTGTAGCATCGAGAGATGTAAAAATAGAAAATGTAAAAATAGAAAGTGTAACAGGCAGTGGTATTATATTTACGACATACGTTTATATAGCATTTCATGGAAGGTTCCCTTCTAAAAATGTAAAAGTTACCGGATGTGATATTTCGGACTGTGGTAAACATGGTATTCATGCGGTTGAAAATAAAGGGCTTGAAATATCAAACAATAAGATTTCTAACATTAAAGGAGGCATAGACCAATACGCAATCGATATAAATCCTAACTCAGCGTGGAAAAGTGTAATGGAAAACGTTAAAATAAGCAACAATACATTCGAAAATTGTAGCAATGGAATGAGGCTTTGGGGTGGGAGTGATATAGAGGTATCTGAAAATTATTTTGAAAACTTAAATATCTTTGGCATACACTGCCAAAGAGTACAAATCTATAAGAATACGCTTACCAATACAGGTACTATTTATATCAGTGCAAGTAGTGAAAATGGTCTGAGCGAAGATTATTGTATCCCCACTGAGGGCGATAAGAAGAATATCTGTTACAAGATAACAGACTACTCAACCAAAACTCCGAATTTTACTTGTCCATAATCTCATTGTTATAAAAGAAATAAATCAAATGAAAGCTAAATATATATATTTAATCCTATTAGTATCTTTACTTGCATTCTCATGTTCTAATGATGATTCTGAGCCGAGTAATGTATTTGTTATAAATAATTCTCAATTTGGAATTTCGGCCAACAAATCGAATGCCCGACAAACCACCGACGGAATAAATAAAGCTATCGAACAGGCTAAAGACGAAGGGTATAGTATAATAAAGTTCGCTAAGGGCGAGTATCTGATACGTAGCGAAGGTGCTACAGGCTATGATAATGGTAATGGTATATTCATACCCAATAATATCACTTTCGATTTGACAGAAGCTACATTATATATTGAGCCCGGTAGCAAGGACGTGCATAAACTGATTCGTATAGATGAAGTAGAAAACGTAACTATCATCGGAGGGCATCTGATCGGTAACAAGGATAAGTATGATGCCGAGAACAATACGAAACCTAGTGAATGCGCTATCGAAATAAACTGTTCGAGAAATATTACAATAGATGGGGTGAAAATGGAAAACTTCAGAGGCAGTGCCATGTGGGTTGGTTATGGGTTTATAGCACCCAATGAGAAACGATTGAATAAGAATATCAAGATCGTTAATTGTGAGATTTTCCATAATAGCATGCAAGGTATAAGTATTATACATGCTAGTAATGTAGAAATAGCCTACAATAAGATTTACGATATAGGCGGAATGGCGCCAGGTTGCGGAATAGACATAGAACCCGAAACTGATTGGCTTGATCCGTTGCATCCTTGGAAATCGTGGGTCGAATATGTTAAAATTCACCACAACGAATTTAAAGATACCAAAGGTGAAGGTTTGTGTTTTGTCAATTATTACACCATAGACATAGAAGCTACAGACAATACATTCGATAATTCGGCCATTATAGTTAGCAGCAATGCTAAAAGGATTCGTCTGATGCGAAATACCTTAAAAGGATGGGAATCATATATGGTTGCAAGTACTTCAGAAGACGTATATATGCCTCTTGAAGGACCAAATAAGAATGACATAGAATTTAAGGAGCGAGCGTTAAACTGTTCTACTCAAACAGGATATATTAAGGAGACTGATAATTATGCAAAGTGTTATTAAAAGAGAAGCCTTACATAAGCGAGCAAGCATGGAAAGATGCTCCGTCATTATGCCCATATATTTGATACGAGCATTTTAAGAGATATTCGAAAAAAGATATACATATTCAGAAATATAAAAGCCTGTCAGAAATAATCTGATGGGCTTTTATTGTAAATAAACTTTAAGATTATAGTACTATACCATTCTGCATACACGGAAGTACATCGCTTGATAAGACCACAATTTTGGTGGACTTTAAATTGAAAGACTAATTACACTAATATCCCAAGCAAAGCACGAGCTTCTTTCAAATTCATCTTCTCGCCTTTCATTTCTATCAATCTCAGATTTTTTCGTTCTAATATTTTTTTTCCTACAAACATATCTTCGATGACATCATTAGTATAAAGGTTAGTCCAGTTTCCTATTTGCAAAAGCTTTTCTATATCATCGGATGTCGCATTGTCTATATTTAACCTAAGTGTTGTCAGTTTGGATAATCCATTCAATATTTGTATGCTTTTTTCATCCAATAGAGAAAGGTCGAACGAGAAATCTTTCAGCTTTACAAGCTTCTCTATCTCAAAATAAAAAGAAGTGAAAAGATTGTCCATCATGCCTAATATGGATATATTTTCCATTTTTGATATAGTCTCAGGAAAAGAATTTAATTTGCAACTTGAGATATTTAGGTTGACCAATTGGGGTTGAATACAATGGATATTAGGTTGAAAATTTCTTTCTAAATTAAGTTTTTTTAGTTTAGGAAATGATTTATCTATCGATAATTTACTTTTGGTTTTCTGAGAGGAGATGTCCAGTTCTGTTAATTGAGGTAGGCTATATAATACATCGGGAACTATTTCAAAATGGCATTCATCAAATTTCAACTTTTTCAGGGATTGTAATAACGAAAAACTATCAGGCAAATCAGATATCTGATTATGGCCTGATTCTATTTCTTCCAGACTTATAAGTTGAGATAATATTTCGGGAAAAGAAGTGAATTCGCAATTATCTATGCTAATCTTTTTTAGTTTGTTTAGCTTCACTATATCATCCGAAATAGTATTTATGTAGTTTCCTGAAAGATCTAATACAGTGATTTCATCCAGTTCCCATACTTTATCGGGGATATTCTCCAAATCCATGTATGATAAATCCAGTTTCTTTATTTTACTTTCCTGTAACTTGAAAAACCGTTTTTCCAGTGGGCTTTGTATCGATTTATCGCTGATAATGGATTCGCCCTTTAGAATTGCTTTCAGTATATTGCTTTCCTTAAGTACCTCCTCCCATTTATCATAATACTTGCTTTGAAATATATCTATTAGTTCATATTCTGTATTGTCATTATTTCGTCCAATTATATAACCTTTTTTTATATTTTTAGTTCTTAATGCATGATCAGATGATATAATAACCTCAGCCGCCAGAGAACCTTCAACTGTGGTTGTTCCATGGTTGTATACCCCAATGAATGTCTGTGCAACTGTTACGTCTTTTTCGAAAGTAGTTTCTCCTCCTCCCATCCAAATATTCCGGGCTATAACATCTCCTTGAAATATAGTTACAGGACCAAAATCTTTTTCCATTTGTACTAATGCATTTTCGACAGATACATTTTTCCTGAAAACAAAGAAGTGATTGTTCTTGCTCTCTTTTTCCAGATCATCAAGAAAAAGGTCTTTTACAACAACTTCATTTTCCATAATAAATATGGTACCATTATATGAATTTCTATAATAATCAGGAATATATATATTGAATTCACCTAATTTTTCGACAGGTATTTCGTATTGTATAAAGTCTGCTAATGTTATAGTATTATTTAGAGGGAATTTCGACCCATTATCTTTAATTGATTGCATTGTTTTTTTATGATATATACAAGAAAGTTGGGGGATATATTATTGCCAAACTTCCATAATTAATTTCCCAGGTACAAATATAATGAAATTTCACAATTTTATTTTCTCATGGACTTATAGTTAAAATATGTCTTGAATATGGAATAACTGAAATGAATGACAGTTAAATATCATATACTCGAAAGACAATCAATACTTATTTTATTACCTTTTGCAATTACTAATCGAATATCAAATACCACTTAAGACCGGATATACCAATCTCACCATATAATATCTTATCAATATCGAAGTAAACAATACTACAAAATCACCTTTTAAGTTAAATACTTACAATAATTTGTTTAATAGTTTTATATTTGCCGATAAGCTTATTTATATGCAAAGCAATGAAGAAATCTTTACTCTTGATATTTGTATTTTTGCAATTTAGCTATATATATTCTGCTATAGAAAAAGACACTACTTTCCAATATTTAAGCAAATTATTGGATAATAAGGAGGTGTATATGCATGTGAAGGAGCAAAAAATATCAGAAATTAAGAGAATGCTCCAAACGCCCAATATATCAGAGGTGCAGCGCTATGATATTAATCTGAAATTGTACGATCAATATAAAACCTATATATCGGACTCGGCCATACACTTTGCTCAAGAAAATTTACAGATAGCGCATCGACTGAATAATGTATTGTGGATAGACAAATCGAAATTGGCTTTAGCATCCTTATATACTATTGCTGGAATGTATATAGAATCTATAGACTTATTGAGGAGCATAGATCGAAAAACAATGCCTGAAAAACTTTTGGTCAGTTACTACGATACGTATAAACTCTTGTACAGTTCTTATTCCTCCAATAATTTATATACAAATATCTATTATGCAAAAAGCAATTTGTATCGTGATTCACTTCTAAATGTACTCGATAAGACATCTAATCATTATAAGATAGTATATTCCGAAAAATTGCTGGATCAGAATAGATTGGAAGAATCAAAACAGATTTTACAAAATCTTTTGGAAGAATCAAAATTAGAAGATCATGAAAGAGCGGTACTAGCTTATGCACTAGCTAATGTTTATAAGAAAGAAAATAATATTGAGCAGCAAAGAGTATATTATACTATTTCTGCTGTTTGTGATATAAAGAATGCTATTAAAGAAAATGCTTCGTTACAAGCTTTAGCTGGTGTATTATTCGAAACGAACGATATCGATAACGCTTATAAATGCATCAAATTTTCGATGGAAGATGCTATATTCTGTAATGCCCGATTGAGAACTTTCGAAGTATCTAAAGTATTCCCGATTATAGATACCGCATATCAAGATAAGGTGACTAAGCAAAAAGAGGGTTTACTATTTTTTCTCATCCTTGTCAGTCTGTTATCTTTATTTTTAATTGCTGCTGTAATATATGTGTACAGGCAAATGAAACGAGTAGCTGGTATTCGAAAAGAACTTTACCGTACAAATGTAAAACTGAACGAACTGAATACCGATTTGCAAAAGAATAATGTTCAACTCAACAATCTTAATGGTGAACTATCTGAAGCAAACCGCATTAAAGAAACATATATCGGACACTTTCTCGATCTGTGTTCTATGTATATAAATAAGTTGGAGAAGTATCAGAACACACTGAACAAAAAAGCTGTAGAAAAAAGGCTGGACGAGCTTTATAAGATGTTGAAGTCTCGTGATATGATCGACAATGAGTTGAAAGATCTTTTCGATAAATTTGATAATATATTTTTACACCTTTATCCTAGTTTTGTTGAGGATTTCAATTCACTGCTTCTCGAAAAAGAGCGTTTTGTATTGAAACCAAATGAATTATTGAATACAGAATTACGTATATTTGCTCTTATACGATTGGGCATCGTCGATAGTTCCAAGATAGCATCTTTCCTCCATTATTCTGCAAATACTATTTACAATTACCGTACAAGGGTAAGAAATAAAGCAGCTGTACCTCGCGACGAATTTGAACTTTTAGTAACAAAAATAGGAGTCAAATTTACAAAAAATAGCTAATTTTAGGATATCCTATCTACTTTTATTAGCATCCAAAAACACCTTATGTTTCTATTAATAAGACATTTATATTAATGTCTTATCTATATTATTTCTATATCTTGTTTTTCTTTCTTTATACTCACCCTATTTTTGTAGAGATCAGTTTAGAAGAGGTTTAATAGCCAAACTTCAAAACTACCTTTTATCCTAATTCAAAATCTAATTTTAATTTAAACACCTTGCCATGATGAATGTAAAATCTTTTACGAGCTTACATAGAATATGTTTCATATTTATGTGTATGCTGTTCAGCCTGAATATACTGGCTCAGGATCAGAACAAAATTACAGGAGTAATAACCGACCAACAGGGAGAGCCTATTATAGGAGCCTCGGTAGTAGTGAAAGGTACCACGACGGGTGCGATTAGCGATATCGACGGAGTTTTCTCATTGGATGTCGATAACAACGCCGTACTTACAATCTCTTACATTGGTTTTGTAAGCCAAGAAATTCCTACTTTAGGAAAATCAAATTTGAAGATTATTCTGAAAGAAGATTCTAAAATTCTAGACGAAATCGTAGTTGTAGGATATGGAGTGATGAGAAAAAGCGACCTGACAGGGTCTGTTTCGTCTATTTCTGCCCAAACGATCAAAGACAAACCTGTAGCCAATATCGGTGAAGCATTGCAGGGACGAGCTTCGGGCGTACAGGTTATATCATCCGGAAAACCGGGCGATAACGTCTCTTTTCGTATTCGTGGTATTAGTACTATAAATAATAGTGAACCTTTATTGGTAATTGACAATGTTCCTACCGATATGCCTCTCAATGCCCTGAACATGGAAGATGTGGAGTCTGTTGATGTTTTGAAAGATGCTTCGGCCACTGCAATTTATGGTTCACGTGGAGCAAATGGTGTTGTAATTGTCACAACAAAAAGAGGAAAATCGGGTGATGGCTCTATTTCCCTAAGTGCCAATTGGGGAGTACAGAAAGCTACAAGTATGCCAAAAATGCTTAATGCCAGCCAATTTGCATCGTTGCATAACGAAATGATCAAGAATTACAACAATCCGAATTATACTCAAAGACCTGATTTTGCTGATCCTTCAGCCTTAGGTACTGGTACTAATTGGCTTGATGAACTGTTCCGTGCGGCAGTTATGCAAAACTATACCCTATCTTATTCGGGAGGTAACGACAAAAGTAATTATTATGTATCAGGAGGGGTACTCGATCAGGAAGGCATTATATTAAATACCTCTTACCGACGCTATACATTTCAATTCAATAGCGAATCGAAAGTTCGTCCATGGTTGAAATTCGGGAATAATGTAACGTTGAGCCATGATATCAAAAAACAGGGTTCATACAGTGTCCGCGATGCTATGGCTGCTTTGCCTACTCAACCGGTATTTAATGAAGACGGTTCATTTTCAGGACCTGGAGAACCAGCCTATCAATATGGGGATATAAGGAATCCGATAGGAAGTGCCACCTTGAATAAAGAACAAACAAAAGGTTATAATGTGTTGGCTAATGCTTTTGCCGAAATAAAGATAATGAAAAACCTTACGTTCAAAACCTTAGGAGGTATTGATTTCAAGTTCTGGGACAAACGTAATTTCTATCCTAAGTATAACTGGAAGCCAATTCCCCAACCACAATCGAATCTTTATGAAGAGTCGAATAAGAGTATGACTTATCTGTGGGATAATACACTGACCTATATGGAAACATTCAAAGAAAAACATCATTTGAATGCAATGATAGGCTCGAGTGCTCAAAATAATGTATATAACAATATGAGCGCAAGTGTTCAGAATTTCCTGACAGACAACAATAATCAATTGAATAATGGATTAACAGACCCTACTGTAGGAGGTACTAAAAACGATTGGTCTATATTATCATTTATTGGTCGTGTCAACTACAATTATGCTGACAAATATTTACTGACTGCCACTATCCGTCGTGATGGTTCATCTCGTTTCTCTAAAGAGAATCGTTGGGGTACATTCCCTTCTTTCTCGGCAGCATGGCGATTGTCGGAAGAATCGTTCTATAACAAGAATAAATGGGTGAGCGATATCAAATTGAGAGCAGGATATGGTGAAACAGGAAACCAAGCCGGTATAGACAATTATGCTTACTTCACACGATTGAAAACCGGACAATATGTATTTAACGAAACCCCTGTTTCTACACTATACCCTAAAGTGATGCCCAATCCTAACGTGAGATGGGAAACAGTAAAACAATTTAATGCCGGAGTAGATTTGTCTTTATTGAATCAACGTATTAATGTTGTTATTGATGCTTATATAAAGAATACGTCCGACATGTTGGTGCCAATGTCGGTACCTATTACAACAGGGTATTCGGATATAGATGTTCCTAGTATAAATGCAGGAAAGGTAAGAAATAAAGGTATAGAGCTTACTGTCTCTTCTCAAAACCTGAAAGGAGCTTTCGAATGGAATACCGACTTCAATGTGTCTTACAATAAAAACGAAGTGATAAGTATGAATGATGGAGTTCCTTTATTTGTAGGAGGTGACATTAACATGACAAAAGTGAGAGTGAACACCGAAGGGCATCCTATCGGCTCATTCTACGGCTATGTAACCAATGGAATATTCCAAAATCAGCAAGAAGTTGATAGATATGCTATACAAGTGCCGGGAGGAACAGCACCGGGTGATATCCGTTTCAGAGATTTAGACAATAATGGCGTAATCAATGCAGATGACCGTACCTATATTGGTAACCCGTCGCCCGAATGGACATTCTCGATGAACAATACCTTTGCTTACAAAGAGTTCGATTTGCAAATTTTCTTGCAAGGTGTTGCAGGTAACGATATATACAACGCAAACAGAATATGGCAGGAAAGTATGTCTATTCCACAAAATCAGACAATAAAAGTGCTGGATAGATGGACTGGCGAGGGTACAAGCAATAGCGTACCACGTGCTATATATAGCGATCCTAACCAAAACGTGCGCCATTCAAACCGTTTTATAGAAGATGGTTCGTATCTGAGAGTGAAGAATCTGACTTTGGGATATACACTACCTAGATCTATTTCACAAAAAGCATTCCTAAGTATGGCTCGTTTTTATATCTCATGTCAAAACTTGCTTACTCTTACAAAATATTCGGGATTCGATCCTGAGGTAAATGTAAGTGGTGTCGATTTAAGCACATACCCTGTTACCCGTACGTTGAGTGTTGGTGTAAACGTTAAGTTCTAATTCAAAAAACATTGATTATGAAAAAAATATTATATATAGGATTAATATCCATCTCGGCTCTATTTGCTTCGTGCTCCGATTATTTAGACAAGGAGTCTTTCGAAGATCCCAGTGCAGAAGCTATAAACGACGAAGCATCTGCTATTGCCTTAGTGAACGGGGCTTACCAACCGCTCCAACGTCCTAAACTCTATAATATGAGAATCTGGACACTCGATATTATTGCCGGAAATAGTGAGGTCGGAGCAGGTGGAGGAACCGATGGTATAGAAACTATTACTCTAGCCAATTTTGTGACCACAACCGACAATGCAGCTGCGCTTGATATATGGAGAGGGCCTAATCCCGGTATTCTCTATTGCAATACTGTTCTCGAAAATATTCCGAACATAAATATCAATGAGGCGTTGAAAAACAGATGTCTCGGGGAAGCTCGGTTCCTTCGTGCACACTATTTCTTTATATTAGTCCAATTGTTTGGCGATGTGCCAATGGCTGTGACGACATTGAAACCAGGTGATGATTTACTTCCGACACGTACCAATAAGATGACAATCTATAATGATGTTATCATTCCCGATCTGAAAGAAGCTATAAACTTATTACCTGTGAGAGAAGAGTACAAAGGCAGTAATGTAGGTCGTGCATCTAAAGGTGCGGCAGCGGGTATGTTAGCCAAAGTGTATCTGACATTGGGTAGATATCAGGAATGTTTGGAGATGTGCAATCTTGTAGAAAGTTTAGGATATACGCTCAATCCCGATTATAGCGACTGTTTCGGTGGCGAACAACAGAATAAGAATACAGCAGAATCGTTGTTCGAAGTTCAATATTACGGGCTAACAAAAGCAGGTTTCTGGGATGATGATAACCAGGCTAATTGGTTAAGTACTTATATGGGTCCACGCAATAGCGGTTGGGTCGGCGGAGCATATGGCTGGAATCAACCGACAGAAGAATTCGTAAGCCAATATGAAGAAAATGATAAACGAAAAGATAAAACTATTCTATATGAAGGAGGACCGGCATTCGATGGGAAACAGTATGAAAAATCGATGTCGAGTACAGGTTATAATGTTCGCAAGTTCTTGGTGCCACTATCTGTATCTCCCGACTATAATACTAACTCAGCCAGTGTAATAGTATTACGCTATGCGGATGTATTATTGATGAAAGCCGAAGCTCTAAATGAATTAGGACGGACAAAAGATGCACAAGAGCCATTATATCAGGTGCGTAAAAGAGCAGGACTAACCACACGAGCAGATGTGGAAGGATTAAATCAGGATCAAATGCGTGAGAAAATTATCAAAGAGCGCCGTATCGAGTTGGCATTCGAAGGACATCGTTGGTTCGATATGATTCGTATCGACAATGGACAATACGCTTTAAACTTCTTACACTCTATTGGAAAAGTCAATGCAACAAGTAAACATTTGCTATTCCCTATCCCTCAAAAAGAAAGGGATGCTAATCCTAACTTGTCTCAAAACACAGGCTATTAATCAAAAAAATGAATGTATTATGAAATCATATAAAATATTAAGTTTATTGACTCTGTTTTCCTTATTTTTCTTTTCGTGTATCGATGAAGATAATACAGAATATAATAAAGGAAATCAGCCACTAGAAGTAAAAGCTTCGAGTGAGAATATTGAATTGGATGCAGCCAATCCCGAAACAAATGCCCTGACTATTTTATGGACATCGGGCTCTAATCAAGGGACTAATAGTGCTATCTCTTACACATTTCAAATGGATGTGCAGGGAAATAATTTCGAGAAAGGACTGTCACTCGATTTAGGCCAAAATATATATCAAAAGGTTTATAAAAATGAAGAACTGAACGATTTGCTTATTTCATGGGGAATAGCAACTGAAACAGAAGTCATATTAGATGTACGTGTAAAGGCTACTGTTGCTTCTGATGCTGTTGAACCGGCTATGTCGAACATTCAAACGATAAAAATAAAAACACACAAGCCTATAACTAAAACTCTATATTTGATAGGGGATGCTACTCCTAATGGATGGAGTGCCGATAATGCGACGGAGATGTCCGCTATAAAGAATACACCAAAAGGGTTTACATGGAGTGGGAGATTAAATCCCGGTAAGTTCAAATTTATAACTACTCTTGGTGAATTCACGCCTTCATATAATATCGGGTCTGATAACACCAAACTTTACTTACGTGAAAATGGTGATGATCCGTATGATAAGCAATTTGAGATTACCGAAGGTGGAAATTATAAAATAACGCTCAATCTCGCATCGTTGGCTATTTATATAGAAAAAACCGAAGGTGCCGAGTTTACAGAACTATGGTTTGTAGGAAATCCTACGGGATGGAGTTTTAAACCGATGACAGTAGACCCACTTGATCCATTTATTTTTCATTACAATGACAACCTTTCAGCAGGAGGAGAATTTAAAATAGGAACAGTCTCCGGTAGCTGGGATGCGGCTTTCCTACGTCCTGAAACCAATGGAGCAGGAATAGAAGCTACCAAGGTCGTTAAATGGGCAGGAGATCCTGACAATAAATGGAATATCCCCGGAGGAGTTTATAAAATAGCACTAGATACGCGTGAGATGAAAATCAATATTGCACCATTTACTCCTTATGCAATGATCTATCTTGTAGGAGACGCTTCAGCTAACGGATGGGATATCGGTAACGCTACTGCCATGAATGCAGGTGATACCCCTTATAAATTTAAGTGGTCAGGTTCATTAAATACCGGTGAGTTGAAATTTACCTGCGATAAGCAAAGCGATTGGAATGGTGCTTGGTTTACAGCTACTCAGGGAGATATGCCGGCAAACGGACAATTACAACAAATGGTATTTACTGCTAAAGGTGCAGGACTCGATTACAAGTGGAAGATAACAGAAGCTGGTAGTTATACAATCGAATTCGATCAGTTGAAAGAAACTGTTGTTATCAAGAAAAATTAATAAGTTAAACAAACTGTGGTGTTGTAGAAAACGGCACCACAGTAAAATATAAATAGCATGAAAAAAATATATAATTTTTTAGCAGTAGCCTTGTGTAGCTTCTTCTTGATATCGTGCGATGATTACTACGATACTAAGAACGATCCTATAACCTATGGCGATACCTATTTGAGTCTCGACTTGAATACAGATAAGGCTGTTTATAAACCCGGTGAGACAGTTCATTTTTCATTGAAAGATAATCCCGGTAATAATTTGAAAGTACGGTACTCATATTTGGGTGAAGTGCTCAAGGATGAAAACCTATCGGGTAAATCGTGGACTTGGGTAGCTCCATCCGAAGATTTCAAGGGCTATCTGGTTGATATATATGAGTCGACAGACGGTAAAGAGATTATACATCAAAGTATTGGTATTGATGTCTCGTCAGACTGGAAGAAGTTTCCACGATACGGATTCCTTTCAGGATATGGAAAGTTGACAGATAGTCAAATAGAGAAAAACATAGATGTACTGACTCGCTATCGTATCAATGGCATCCAATTTTACGATTGGATGAACGACCATCAACGACCATTGGCTGGTACAGTCGAAAGTCCTGCTGATTCATGGATCGATTTAATAGGGCGTCCTAATTATCTTTCTACTGTAAAAGGATATATCAGTGCCGCTCATAATAAAGGTATGAAAGCAACATTCTACAATCTGGCTTTCGGCGCTTTAAGTAATGCGGCAGCAGATGGAGTAAAAGAAGAATGGTATATTTTCAAAGATGCAGATCATAATGAAAAAGATAATCACCATCTTGATGCTCCGTTTCGCAGTAGTGTTTATCTTACCAATCCTGCGAATACCGAATGGCAGAATTATCTGATACAACGAAACAAGGATGTGTACAGCGTATTCGATTTCGATGGCTATCATATCGATCAATTGGGTGACAGAGGTACTGTTTATGATTACAATGGCAATGTGGTTAAACTCCAGAATACCTATAAATCGTTTATTGCAGCCATGAAACAGGCTAATCCGACAAAAAGTCTGGTGATGAATGCTGTTAATCAATTCGGACAAGAAGAGAGTATTGCCAAATCGGATGTCGATTTCTTATATACTGAAGTGTGGGATCCCAATAAATCGTTCGAACAACTAGTTCAAATCATCCAAAATAACGATACATATACCAATAATACGAAACGAACAGTTCTGGCTGCATACATGAATTATGATAAGTCGAACAGTGCAGGATTTGTAAATGCTCCGGGTGTATTATTGACTAATGCCGTGATTTTCTCGTTCGGTGCTTCTCATCTCGAATTGGGAGAGCATTATCTGGCAAACGAATACTTCCCGAACTCTAACTTGCAAATGAAGACGGAACTGAAGCAGTCGATGGTAACTTATTATGACTTCTTGGTTGCCTATCAGAATATATTGCGCGATGGCGGTACATTCACCTCTTACAATCTGCAATGTACCAATTCTAAAATTGCATTAAACAGTTGGCCGGCTCAACAAGGCAACGTAGCAGTCGTAGGGAAACGGTTTACAGATAAAGATGTATTGCATCTGATCAACTTTACCAACGCCAATACAATGGAGTGGAGAGATAAGAACGGAACCCAGGCAGAACCGGTTCTCATAGCTGATACTGAATTGAAATTGGTTGCAGCAAAACTTGTAAAAAACATTTGGGTTGCATCGCCTGATACAAATAAAGGAGTTGCACAGAAAATTACGTTTAATCAAACGGGAAACGAAGTTGTATTTAACTTGCCATCTCTCAAATATTGGGATATGGTTGTTGTAGAATATCAATAAAAACAAAATAAATGAATAAAATTAAATATATATTATTGCTATCTCTGTTGATTCCGTTAAGCCTTTTAGCTTCTGCTAATAAGGATGCGAAAGAATGTATTTCTTATACAAAGAATGGCAATCAGGTAATATTTAAAAGTAAAGACGGGGCAAAGCTCTCGCTGACTATAAATAGTGGTTCGGTAGTGAAGATATGGTTCGATCCTACGGGTAAGCTTACCCGTAAAAATGAATCATTTGCTGTTGTGAACGAAAGTTTGGAAGATGTAGGTGAAATAAATGTAGACGAGCAAGCAGCTTGTTACGAGATATATACATCTAAACTACGCATCAGATTGAATAAGGATCCGATGCAACTTCAAATCTTCGATAAATGGCAAAAGTTAATCTTTAGCGATTTCAAAGAGATTGGACATGTATCTGATTCTACATCGAAGAAAGCATATAAAGTATTGCGCAAAGATGAGCAATTCTTTGGTTTGGGCGAAAAAACAGGCCCGTTGAATCGCCGTGGTCGTGATTATAAGATGTGGAATAGTGATAAACCATGTTATAGTACATCAGAAGACCCGCTTTATAAAAGTATCCCTTTCTTTATGAGTAGCTACCGTTATGGTATCTTTCTCGATAATACCTATAAAACAGAGTTTAAATTTGGCACGGAATCAGATGAATACTATTCGTTTGAAGCACCTGATGGTGAGTTTATTTACTACTTTATTTTCGGAAAGGACTATAAAGAAATTCAGGAACAATACATTTCGTTGACAGGAAAACCGATTATGCCACCTAAATGGGCACTTGGGTTTTCGCAATGTCGCGGACTTTATACAAAGGAGGCGCAAGCATTAGAAATAGCTGCCGAATTCCGTAAACGTCAGATACCATGCGATATTATTTATCAGGATATTGGCTGGACGCAAGGACTTCAGGATTTCAACTGGCGAAAAGGCAATTATACCAATCCTAAGGCTATGCTCGAAACATTGAATAAACAAGGTTTTAAAATGATCTTGTCGCAAGACCCTGTTGTTTCTCAAGCTACAAAAGAACAATGGGAAGAAGCAGACAGATTGGGCTATTTTGCAAAAGATGTTCGTACAGGGAAATCGTACGATATGCCATGGCCTTGGGGAGGCAATTGTGGGGTGGTTGATTTCACTTTACCCGAAGTTGCCGATTGGTGGGGTGAACTCCAGCAAAAGCCATTGGATGATGGTGTCAGAGGGTTCTGGACCGATATGGGCGAGCCTGCTTGGAGTAACGAAGAAGATCTGGATCGTCTGAATATGAAGCATCACTTAGGTATGCATGCCGAAATACATAATGTATACGGATTGATATGGGACAAGGTTGTAAAAGAACAATTTGAAAAACGTAATCCCAATAAACGTGTATTTCAGATGACACGTGCTGCTTATGCAGGTCTTCAGCGCTATACATTCGGATGGACCGGCGATAGTGGCAATGGAAATGATGTACTTGAAGGATGGGGGCAAATGGCTAATCAGGTTGCTATGGGTATCTCTGCCGGTCTAGGTGGTATTCCTTTCTGGACTACAGATATATCGGGGTATTGTGGTGATATAACCGATTATCCGGCTATGGCTGAGTTATATATCCGTTGGATGCAGTTTGGTGTGTTTAATCCGCTGAGCCGTGCGCATCACGAAGGAGATAATGCGGCAGAACCCTGGATGTTTGGCGAAGTAGCAGAACAAAACAGTAAAGCTGCTATCGAATTGAAATATCAACTGTTCCCTTATCTCTATACCTATGCCCGCAAGGCTCACGACACAGGTTTACCAATAACGAGAGGTTTGTTTATGGAATACCCGAACGATGAGGAAGCAACCAAGATAAACGATCAGTTTCTTTTTGGAGAAGAATTGTTAATTGCACCTGTATTGAAAAAAGGAGAGCGAGTAAAACGTGTTTACTTACCCGAAGGAGAATGGATTGATTTTAATGATAAACAAACCGTTTATCTTGGAGGTCAGACTATAGCATATAAAGCACCATTGAACGTAATTCCTATTTTCGTAAAGAAAGGGTCTATTATACCTCAAATGCCAATCATGCAATATATTCATGAGAAAAAAGATTTCCCTGTATTTGTCGACATTTTTCCAAATTACGAAGGCGAAAGCACCAGTTTTGAGTTGTATGAAGACGAAGGAGAGAATCAGGATTATCTGAAAGATATCTTTTCGAAGACTAAATTTACTTGTTCAACATTAGACAATGGATATTCAACCGAAATTGTATCTACAGATAATGGTTTCAAACAATCGGACAAAAGAAATATCGTTTTAAAGTATCATTTGGAAACTAAGCCGAAAAATATACTTGTAAACGGTAAGGCTGTTAAGAATGTAAAAGCCGATAATATTGCAAAAAATATAGACTTAGATTTTAAATCTGTACAATGGTCTTGGAATGACGTCACTAAGGAATGTTGGGTGAAAATACCAGATGAAAGAGGGACTGTAAATATATCCGTAAATTAATTCAAAACTAAATAATAAGAGGATAATGAAGAAACTATTTTTACTGTTGTGTATCTCTGCTATGGCAAATTACATGATGGCACAAGAATTAAAATCACCTGATGGTAATCTGTCTATGAACTTCTCGGTTCAGGGTGGGGGAGTACCGACTTATAGACTAACTTATAAGGGTAAGGATGTTATCAAAACCAGTAAACTGGGTTTAGAACTGAAAGATGAAAATCCGACAGCTGAATTTGGTACAGAAATAGGAATGAAGGGAAAAAGTAATAATCCAAAGACTTCTTTGTACGATAAGTTCAGCGTAGTGGATACCAAGACATCAACTTTCGATGAAACATGGAAACCGGTTTGGGGTGAAGTAAACGAAATTCGCAGCAATTATAAAGAATTGGCTGTAACATTAAATCAGTCGGGTACTAATCGTCAGATTATAATTCGTTTTCGTCTCTTTAATGACGGTCTTGGTTTTCGTTACGAGTTTCCACAGCAAGCCGATCTGAATTATTTTGTGATAAAAGAAGAAAGAACTCAATTTGCTATGCCGGGCGATATTAAAGCATACTGGATTCCGGGCGATTATGATACGCAAGAGTATGATTATGTTATCTCTAACTTGTCAGAAATAAAAGGATTATTCAAGAGTGCTGTAACCGATAATGCTTCGCAAACACAATTTTCAGAAACAGGTGTTCAAACGCCATTGATGCTGAAATCGAACGATGGTATATACATCAATATTCATGAGGCTGCACTGGTTGATTATTCTGCTCTATCACTCAATCTGGATGATAACAATTTTACTTTCGAGTCGTGGTTAACACCCGATGCAAGAGGTGATAAAGGTTATATGCAAACACCATGTCAATCGCCTTGGCGTACGGTAGTAGTGAGTGACGATGCCCGTAATATTCTGGCTTCGAAACTTATTTTGAATCTGAATGAACCATCTAAGATTGCAGATACATCATGGATCAAACCTGTAAAATATATGGGTGTATGGTGGGAAATGATTACAGGCAAAAGTTCGTGGGCATATACCGATTTGCCGAGTGTGCAACTAGGGGTTACCGATTATTCGAAAACTAAACCGAATGGAAAACATGGAGCTAATAACGAGAATGTAAAAAGATACATCGATTTCGCTTCAAAACATGGCTTCGATCAAGTGCTGGTAGAAGGATGGAATGTAGGTTGGGAAGACTGGTTCGGTAAAACCAAAGACTACGTATTTGACTTTGTCACACCTTACCCCGACTTTGATGTTGCTATGCTGCGCGATTATGCCAAAAGTAAAAATGTAAAATTGCAAATGCATCACGAAACATCAGGTTCGGTTCGCAATTACGAACGTCATCTGGATCAGGCATATCAATTTATGGTAGATAATAACTATAATTCTGTGAAAAGCGGTTATGTGGGTGATATGATACCTCGTGGCGAATATCATTACGGACAATGGCTTAATAACCATTATTTGTATGCCATAAAGAAAGCAGCCGACTATAAAATAATGGTTAATGCTCACGAAGCTGTTCACCCTACAGGATTACACCGTACCTATCCAAATCTGTTGGCACAGGAATCTGCCAGAGGAACAGAATATCAGGCATTTGGTGGAAGTAAGGCATATCATACCACTATATTACCTTTCACCCGCTTGATGGGAGGGCCGATGGATTATACTCCGGGTATATTCGAAATGGATATCAATACAATTAATCCCGATAATAATTCGCATGTAAACACTACGCTGGCAAATCAATTGGCACTTTATGTAACAATGTATAGTCCGTTGCAAATGGCTGCTGATTTTCCTGAACATTACGAACGTTTTATGGGTGCATTCCAATTTATAAAAGACGTAGCTGTAGATTGGGACGATAGTAAATACCTTGAAGCAGAGCCGGGGGGATACATAACAGTAGCTCGTAAGGCAAAAGAAACAAACAATTGGTTTGTAGGTAATGTTGCGGGAGAAAAAGGTTATACCTCAAATATTACTTTCGATTTCTTAGATACTGACAAAACATATATTGCAACCATATATGCCGATGCAAAAGATGCTCATTACAAAACAAATCCGCAGGCATATACTGTACGTAAAGTAGTTGTGACAAATAAGTCTAAGTTGACACAGGCATCTGCTCCCGGTGGAGGTTACGCAATTAGCATTTTCGAAGTGGCTGATAAAGCTCAGATCAAAGGCTTGAAGAAACTATAAGGATATATCATTTAGTTTCATTGTAATATAAGTAAGTCTCAAGATTTTTCTTGGGACTTATTTATGTTGAGTTCGTCTTGACTTTTAACCACAGAGTCGCACTGATCTCCGAAATTTTCTTCTAGCTTGTTTTCTCTCTCTATGCTTTCCTTATCTGAACTTAAAAAAATAGGTGGACAATTTTAATTGTCCACCTAAAAAGGTATAATTGATTTGTTTAATGAGTCAATCTATTTTCTTTTTCGACTAAGAATATAAGAGAAAAAGAAAGTACTTATATAAGTTCCTAATTTTTCTTACAACGTACACTGAATAAATCTACCCTAGCACTCCATGCACGATGAGCGCCCCCATGTATAGCCTGTGAATTAATTTCAGTATAAAGAGAGCGACGCATACCGTCAGTTGCTCCAAAACTACTGGCTGACCAGAAATAGACATTGTTTTCTTTGTAAGTGGGATTAGAAATATCAGCATTATAGTGCCCTGTTAAGTAAGCATCAAAGCCTCCTAAAAGAGCCGTGTTACTTTCTCCTCTCGTTGCAACTTTTCCGGCAAGAGCTGTTTTTGATTTCATTGCGCGCCCCAGACCATCAATACCACGCCAGTCCATATCGTCATAGCCGATCATCTTTGCTTCTCCTAAATCGGGTACATTACTAAACACACTGGTTTTTCTGATGATTCCGTTTTCGAGGTCAGTCCATTCCTGATCACTTGGCAGATGCCAGCCTGAAGGGCAAATGCCTTGAATATTGACATCACTTTAATTACTACCGGCCTGATTGGCATCTCCGGGATTGGGTGTTTGCCCTGCTCCTGATCCTACATTGATACTGGCGTACCAATTGTATAGCAAGCCATAAAGATTGGACGGATCACCACTTAACATTTGGTAATGAGGGGTTCCAACAGGCATACTTTCCGAAAACTGAAGAATGTCTGTTCCATCAGGCATTTTTGTTGTATTCAGGTGCTGAGTCATCCAAATACCATCTGTAAATACTCTCTCTGTTTCGGTTATATTTTCTATACTGGTCCATGCCGGATTAGATACGGGATCACAACTATTATTGCGTTTCACAACATATGACCTTGTTATGGTTTTATATCCTACATAAAAACGAGAGGTTGTATATCTACGACTTTCCGTACCTCTGGTATCTTGCAGATCGGGAGTGTTATTGGTTGTATTGTGTCCTAAGTTATATTTTCCTGCTAATCGGTCAGCCTGTTTATCTAGCGACCAACCATCAGATACTGAAGGGTCTAAGTATTGAAATCCGCGCACAATAGGTTGAGTGTTATCTAATTCTTTTACTTCGATTGGAGCGGCATAAGATGCTATTGGTTGCCAAAATTCACCATCCCAAACATGCATGCCGGGACATATACGATTAGTTTGGTTTTCAACAGTATTCACGTTATATACCAATAAGCCAATGTGTTCATTTCTATCCCAGATGTCGGCAGTTGTTGTACCATCAAGAGTTCGAGCCATATTGGTCTCCCCACCTGCGACATCAATAGTTAAAGACTTGAGTGATATTCGTGGCATACCCAGCCCTTTGTTGGAGGAACCATCAGCGTTTTCTTTTAGATCGAGCAATGCTCCTGTATTAGGGGTAAGAGCACTTCCTATAGTAGCTTGAGCATTTGCTACTATAGGGGAAATTAAAAACAGCACGAAGTATACCCAAAAATGTTTTGTAAAGTTCTTTTTCATATTAAAAAGCTACGTTGAATGTAAGTTTATGTTATTGATTACTCCAATTGGCGGACAAAAGTACAAAAAAAAAGAATAAGAAAAAAAGTTAACTGCATTCTCGTCTTAATTTAACATTCAATTCTATCACTCCATATACGAAGACTATGTTGGAATTATAAGTGGTGGAAAGAAAAATATTCTGATTGTTTTTTTGTTGTCACACGTTTGATTATAAACTGATCTATTTCTGTTTAAGTATTTGATTTTAATTCATTTATATCTTTATAACCAAACCATTATAAATATGTGTATAATATTGGCTACAAAGTTAACGTGACAGTAATCTCTTTGTATTTATTCAAAATATAAAAAAAGGTCGGAATTTCTTCCGACCACTAGTGACTTTTCGATCACCTTAAAACAAAATGTAAAATTATATTACTTTGAAGCTTCTATTGAAGTCTTTCTGAATTCTTTCAAAGCTTTTTCTATTGCTAAGGAAGCCTTTCTTGCACGAGTTCCGGCTGCTTTGTTTCCACTTTCTACTTGTTGCGTAGCGTCTTTAGTAAAATCTGCAAATAATTGGTTTAAATTCTCTAGTTGTTGTTTCATAATCATTTTTTTTTATTTAAAAATTCGGTCAAAGATAATTTGAAGTAGAAAATAAACAAAGTAACACTAGTTTTAGTTTTTAACAATGTAGTTTATTTTAATAAGATCCGCTTTTGAAACTGGATATTCTACTTCATATAATCATATAAGATGTCGATAACGGAATTATCATTCTGATTTTTTCATTCAAATATGTATATTAGCAAATCAAATAAATACTTAGAGGATGAATATGCAAAAGATAACTAGAACATATATTATAGAGGTAAAATAACCCGAGATTATAATTGAATCTTTGGGACTCCTCGGAATTAGGATATGTTAAAAAAATGCGAATTATCGTGGTTCAAAGGGTTTGATTAACACAAGCTTTACAAAACTGCACAAAGGCTTAGTACAAGCTTTCTTTCTACATTATTTCTTGCCTGTATTGACAATTCAAATATTGCTTTTATACCGTTTTAACTTCTGATATTTTGTGAAAAGTGATACTTCAGTTATAATTAATTGTCCGTAAAGCTTGGCTAAATTGTAGCGAGTAAAGGAATGGAGAGTATAGCGATGGCTCAAAATAACAAAATAGATAAAGTCTCACATGTGAGACTTTGTTGATTCGATCAAATATAAAGATTAATAAAATTCAATAGGCACACAAAGAGGTGATTAATGTCTAGACAAGCTGCTGAAACGGATTAATGTAATCTTAATAGTTAGATTTATTTCCTTACTAACGAGACTTTTATTTGATTGTGTCCGATATTCGAAACGATTAGTGGCCTCAACTTGCTTATAAAGGAACAACTGGACGCTTTCAATCATTTCTTTATTATATATGTTTGTACCGTTTTACAAGACTCCGATATGTAGGAAATAAATAGCTTTATGGCACAGTTGGAATTTAATAAGAGAATAGTAGAGGAAATTCAAAGAACTTTGCCCGAAGGAATAACTTTAGCAACTGTTTTATTGGAAGCATTACCTCTTGGAAAAGAAAGTGTTTACAGAAGACTAAGGGGGGAGGTTTCATTTTCTTTGGAAGAAACAGCATTACTATCTAGGAAGTTTAATTTCTCGATGGACAAAATTCTTAATTATCATGCTGAGAATGTATCTTTCAATTTAGATGCCCATGAGCCTCACTTTGAAGTCGAACTTTACACACATAGACTATCTGTTTGCATCAATTTTTTCAAGAAAATGACAACATACTCCGATTCTGAAGCTAGGTATGCTCTTAATACCTTGCCTTTCGTATTTTATCTGGAGTGCCCCCATCTTTCACGATTTCAGTATTTTAAATGGCTACATCAATTAGGGAAGTCTTCCTATAATACTAGTTATAATGAGGTAGTTATCCCTCCGGCCATATTTGAATTACAAAAACAATTTGTTAGAGAGGCTCAAAATATTAATTCTTCCGTACTAATATTAGACCAAAATGTATTCACGTCTTTACAATATGATATAGAGTATTTCTACCAATTGCAATTAATAAGTGGGGAAGATTTGCAAATGATTAAACAAGAGATTCTTGACTTAATTGGTTATGTAGAAGATATTGCAGAAAGTGGAACTTACAGCACAGGAGAAAAGATTTTTATATATCTATCTAACATCAATATAGAAGCATCATATAGTCATTTTCAATATGCAGATAATCAATATGCACATCTTAGATTATATGGAATAAGCGGTGTGGATACCCAATCAGCCCAAAGCTGTGAAAAACAGAAGGAGTGGATTGACTCAATTAGAAGGCACTCTACTTTAATATCGGCTAGCGGGCAAGTATATAGGTACGAGTATTTTAGAAAGCAAAGGGAGTCAGTAAACTCAATAGGAAATATATTATAAATAGAGCCGAGAACAAATTATATTATAGTTATACAGACTTATAACTTTTCGCATAGGCTTCGACACAATAATACACTATATAATTTACAAACAAATTTTACACATAGAGAAATGAAGTACATTAAAATTTATTTATTATTATTTACAGTGTTTTTACAAAATATACTTTGGGCTCAGGTTACGATCGGCTCTGGCGAAAAAGCTACAGATGGAGCATTGCTAGACTTAAAAGAAGTGCCTTCGACTAACCAGACAACTTCGACCAAAGGATTGCTTCTTCCTAGGGTTATAATACCTGATTTAAAAATCTTACAGATGGGAGATAATAAAATTGAAAATACTAATGATGCATGGCTTAAGCATTCAGGATTAATGGTTTATAATGTTAAGAGAGATGATTGTGCCAATGTTATGCCGGGAGTACACTTGTGGGGCGGCAGCGAATGGTTACCTCTGGGTGAAGCTTCTAAATTTATTGGAGAAACAGAGGTGTTAACCGATGTGAGAGGTAGCGAAGTGGTTAATTATCAAATTGGCAGATTCAAATCAGCGAATACAGATGCCGGTTGGTGGATGTTAGAAAACGTGAGAGCTACAAAATGGGCCGATGGAACGAGTACAGATATTGAATTTACAATTCCTAGTGAGACAAATTTGGGTAACGGTGACGAGCCGTTGTACACTTATCCTATGGCTGATCCGGCTAAGGTAAGCGAGCACGGCTTTTTTTATAATTATGCTGCTGCATCACGTAAAGGGCCTGTTTACGTTGAGCAATTTCCCGATAAAGTTCAAGGCATTTGTCCAGATGGCTGGCATTTACCCTCTCAGGATGATTGGCGTATACTGTTTCGTGCAATCACGGAAAATCCGTGTCAATTTTCGCGTAGTTCAGTGGGCGCAAATTATGCAGGAAATGCTCAAAAAATGGATGTAACGCCTTTAGGGAAAAGTAGACCAATGAAGGAGGGAGGCTTCAATGCTGTGCTGACAGGAGTTGTATTTCCCAATGGTAACATAGGAGATGTCGATTCTTATGGATATTATTGGAATAGATATCCCTCTATTTCGGGCGGAAACCAAATATTGGGAGCACTTACATTCGTTTTTTATACAGCAACCCAGCATGGAATTAAGCTTATGGATACCAGTTACTATTTGCCTGTGCGCTGTGTGAAAGATGCTCAATAATTAGAGAAATATGCAATAAATACAAACAAATAATTTTAGAATACTGCAATTAGCAGCCTTTTGTTCTTATGATTATTTGATAGAGTTCAGGAGTAATTATTTTCTCCGTACCAAGAAAAGTGGCTTAGATAACCACTTTTTTTTAACTACTTCTAGCGTAAATATAGTTTATTTATTCCTACTCTCTGTTTACTCAATTGATACTTTTCAGATTAGTATTAAATATTGAGAATAAACAAGTTGAATTATTTAGATATTGGAATGTGTACAAAACTCAAGTAAATAATACTATAAATAGACTAAGTTAGAAATGCATTTCTAACTTTTCTATTTATTAACTAACTTTCTGGTATCTTATCATTAGCTATGGTAAAATACCATAACTATTGGCTAAAATAAGATACAAAATGATTATAGATGAATTTTATATTTGTAAAACATATATTCTTATACAACCATGAAAAACGAAAACGTATATCTAAAAGAAATCAATTGGCCCGAATTTGGTCTTGCTTCTCCTATCATATATCCTGAAGCTGAAGAAATAGAGAACCGTATATGTAAATGTCGTGAAATGATGGAACAGCGCAATCTGACTCATCTAGTTGTATACGGAGATCGCGAACATTTTGCCAACTTGATGTATCTCGCTCATTTTGATCCTCGTTTTGAGGAAGCATTACTTATAATAGGTAGAGAGGGAGGCCCTCTTATGCTCGTAGGCAATGAATGTGTGGGTCATTTAACCGTATCGCCTCTATACAATGCAGGTAAACTCCGTTATGAGAGATATCAACCATTTTCGCTAATTAGCCAACCGAGAGACGAGAGTAGGGGATTGACTGAAATATTGAGAGAAGAAGGAATAAATAATGACTCGAGAGTAGGATGTATAGGCTGGAAATATTATTCTGACATTGAGTTTGCCGACTATAAGAAAGCGATTGAGATACCATCATTTATAGTTGACAATCTACGTTCCATCTGTGGATATGACAATGTGCTGAATGCTTCGGATATATTGATGTCTCCTGCATACGGATTGAAATCAGTGTTATCAGCTTTCGAAATAGCCCATTTCGAATTTGTAAATGTGATGGCATCCGAAGGACTTAAAAATCTCTTTGAAAATTTCAGAGTAGGTATTACCGATTTTGAATTAATTGCAGAACATCATTATACAGGTTATCCGTTAGGTTGCCATACAGGGATAAAAAGTTCGGGAAATCAACATATCGGTCTCTCTAGTCCTGTTGGTGCTATAATAAAAAAAGGAGAGCCTTGTTCTACCGGAATCGCTTATTGGGGCAGTAATATTTGCCGTGCGGGATGGGTTGCAGAAAACGAAAGCGATTTACCTGAGTATGCAAGAGAATATGTACAAAACTTTGCTGCGCCTTATTTCTATGCTTGCGCCCAATGGTATGAGAATATGAAAATCGGGACAAAAGGAAAAGTTTTCAGAGAACTAATAGATAAACTCCTCCCTTTCGACGATTTTGGAGTCTATCTCAATCCCGGTCATTTAATTCATTTCGACGAATGGGTTAGTTCTCCTATATATAAAGATTCAGAAGATGAGATTCGCTCAGGAATGTATCTTCAAGTAGATATTATTCCCAGATCGAAGAAATATTTTTCTTCAAGAATGGAAGATGGTATCGTTATTGCAGACGAAAAATTGAAAAACGAACTCAAAGAGCAATACCCTGATACCTACAACAGATGCATGGCTCGACGTGCGTTTATGATAGAGGAATTGGGTATTAATTTACCTGAAGAAATATTACCACTTTCGAATATACCTGCCATAGTACCTCCATTTTTCTTGAACAGTAAAAAGATATTGAGCCTAAAACCCTAGAATAATTTAATAAACAAAAAAGTAGCTATGAAAAAACACCTATTTATTTATACCCTATTGGGAGCCTTCATAACAATGCTCTGCATCTCTTGCAAAACAGAGAGTAAAGACAATAGAACTACACGTATCCTAACATTGGGGATTCGTAACGAGTCTAATACGTTCTCCACGTTGCCGACTACAGAAGCCGATTTTAAAACCTTACGAGGTCAAGATGTTTTAAAAGATGAGCCGTGGGCTGAAGTTTGCCGTAACGAAGGGGTGGAACTTATCCCTACTCTTCATGCCTATGCCTGGCCCGGAGGTATAGTGGAGCGTACAATATTTGAGAAATACAAGCAGGAGATACTTGATAGCATAAAGAATGCAGGGCATCTTGACGGTATATATATGGATATGCATGGCGCACTTCATGTAGAAGGTTACGAAGATGCACAAGCTACATTGATAAAAGAAATAAGAGAGATTGTAGGAAATGATGTTCTTATAAGCGGCAGTTTTGATCTACATGGTAATTTATCGCCCGATTTTGTAAAAAACATCAATATCCTTACAGCTTACCGTACTGCCCCACATAGAGATGGAAACGAAACACAAACGAGAGCGATTACGCTTCTTATTCAAGCAATAAAAGAAGATTTAAAACCGCATATCGAATCTGTGATAATTCCCATCTTAGTGCCCGGAGAGAAAAGTATTACCGAAGTCGAACCTTTGCACTCTATATATGCTCAAATTCCTGATGTTGCAAAAGTAGAAGGAATGATGGATGCTTCTATATTCGCAGGATATTGCTGGGCAGATCTTCCTCGTTCAGCTATGCGTGTTTTTGTCGTAGCAAAAGATGAAAAATATGCTGACATAGCCAAAATAAAAGTGAATAATTTAGCTCAACAAATATGGGATCGCAGAACCGAAATGAAATTAGATGTGCCCGAAGGCACAATAGATGAAATGATTGTGAAAGCCGGTGAATATGATAAAACAGTATTTATTTCCGATTCTGGCGATAATACAACAGCGGGAGCTCCAGGCGATAATACTCAAGTATTAGAAGCTTTGATAAAATACAACTCTAAAGACGCATTTGTAGCCGGTATTGTAGATAATGACGCATTAAGAAAATGTGTTGAAACTGGCATTGGTAAAGATGTTAATGTTAAACTTGGTGGAAAAGTCGATTATATTTTTGGAAAACCCTTGCAAGTAAAAGGGAAAGTTATATATTTATCACCGGATTCGATATTAAAAACACCAAGAGCCGCCGCAGTAGTCGATATTGATGGGATTAAAGTTGCTATAATTAGTACACGCCGATCATTTATCGAAGTACGGGATTTTACAGAAATAGGATTAAATCCACTTGACTTTAAAATTGTTGTAGTAAAACTAGGTTATCTATATCCTGAGCTTCGAGACATAGCTCCGGTACACTTGATGGCACTTACTTCAGGGTTTTGCAATTTAGATATGCGAACACTTCCATTTAAACACGTAAGCAGACCCAGCTATCCTTTAGATTTAGAAATGAATTGGAAAACACCTTAAAATATATAAAATGAGTACATAACATATCATTAACCATCACTAACACCAACACCTATGAAACCATTATATCAGGATTTGCCATTTACACCAGCTAGCTATGTAAATGTTTATAAAGAAGAACTGCCCCACTTTATTGTCCCTTGGCATTATCACCCTGAAATCGAAATCATGTATATTCTCGAAGGAACAGGAACACGATTTGTAGGTGATCACATAGAAGAATATGGTGAGGGCGATTTGTGTATAATAGGAGCAAATTTACCTCACGAATGGAGAAATGACGATATATTCTTTCACAAGGAATCGAACTTGCGGGCTTCATGCTTATGTTTATTTTTTCAGAGAGAATTATTTGGTGCTAATCTACTCAATTTACCGGAAATGGACAATATAAAATCTTTGTTGGAAAAAGCAGAGAGAGGAGTAAAGTTCGTAGGTAAATCGAGAGAAGAGATCGGTAAATTGATAAATGAATATGTAAATGAGAATGGTGCAGGTCGCATCGCAAAACTAATACTCTTACTCGAACAAATGGCTTCTGCCGAAGAATACGAATCATTAGCCAGTGTCGGTTATACCCGCAACACTCTAAATTCAGGCGATTTTGAACGATTCAACAAAGTATATCAATATATATTAAGAAACTTTACCAGACCAATCCGACTCGAAGAAGTCTCGTCGCTTGTCGGATTAACTCCGAATGCCTTTTGCCGCTATTTCAGAGATCGCACAAAGAAAACTTTTGTACAGTATCTGAATGATGTTCGCATAGGTCATGCTAAAAAACTTTTGATTGAAGATAAGATGACAATATCTGCTCTTAGCATAGAATCCGGATTTTATAATCTGTCTAATTTTATCGATCAGTTTAAGCGTTCTACTAATATGTCACCGTCAGAATATCAAAGAAAATACGGAGCTAAAAACAGAAAAGTACCGGTATAGTAAGATACCAGAAGTATTGGCGAGAATCGCATAAAATAGCCTTTATTATTAAAAATACATTTGCATTGTAACATAAATGTTTAATGCCTATGAATAAGTAATAATAAAGGCTTTTTCTATTAATATATGTAGAAAAGCGATTCACCTTAAACTTTCGTATTTAGCAAATAAGCTACCTAAATTTTAAAATCTTAATAATCTGATGGTATGAAAAAAAAATCAAATCAAAATCTTTTAGACAAACGAATAATTCGTTTTTGTCAAAGAATGCTCCTGATTATTTTTGGTTTTAGTTTAATTGGGATAAACCTATCGGCCCAAACTAAAACACAACAGGACAAAATACTTAAAGGTACAGTTGTAAGTGCATCAGGCGAAACCCTGCCGGGTGCTTCGGTAACAATAACAGGGACAAATGTCGGCATTATGTCCGACCATGAAGGACGCTTTTCAATTAATGTGCCTACAGGGTCGAAAGAATTGAAAGTGACCCTTATTGGTATGAAATCTCAAACTATACCTATTGGCTCCGAAACAAATATTAGAATAACCATGGAGGACGATGCTGTTATGTTGGACGACGTAATTGCTATCGGTTATGGTACAATACAAAAGAAAGACTTATCGGGTTCTGTAGCTAATATTTCTGAAAGAGACTTTAATAAAGGTGTGGTAACATCTGCCGACCAATTGCTAAAGGGAAAAGTTTCAGGACTTGTAATCACAAGACCCGGAGGTGATCCGACTCAAAGTGCCACTATGCGCTTAAGAGGTTCTACTTCTTTGATGGGAGGAAACGGACCATTAGTTGTAATAGACGGAGTTCCCGGAGCGTCATTAAATAGCGTAGCGCCGCAAGACATTGAATCGATGAGTGTATTGAAAGATGCTTCTGCCGCAGCTATATATGGAGCACGAAGCGCTAATGGCGTTATTCTGATTACAACAAAAAAAGGTAAAGCAGGTAAAACATCTATTACTTATGATGGATTTTTTGCAGTAGAAAACTTGGCCAACAATCTGGATATGCTCACTGCTGACGAATGGCGAAAATATGTAAAAGATAATGATATTACAAAAGCCATGGACTATGGTGGGGATACAAAGTGGAATGAAGAAATTTATAGAACAGGGTATTCTCAAAATCACAATTTAAGCCTGATGGGTGGAACAGAAAACTCTACTTACAGAGCATCTGTGAACTATCTCGATCAAAAAGGAATTGTACTTGATAATGGTCTGCAACGTTTGAACGCAAATATATCTTTCGATCAGACTGCTCTTGACGGTAATCTTAGAGTATTACTGAATGCTAATACAGCAATCGAAGACTGGACAAGTGTTCCTACCACAAATGTATTTGCATATTCGTTGAATCTAAATCCAACCATTCCTGTTTATGACGACAACGGAGGATTTAAAGAAGTATCGGGATACGAGTATTACAATCCCGTAGCAATGTTGAAACAGATGACCTCAGAAAGTAAACGCAATCAGTTTATGGGACGTATGCAGGTTGAATACAAATTCTTAAATATGTTTACAGCCGCGGTTAATGGTTCGTTGTCAAGAACTAATAGACTGAACGGTTATTACGAATCGAAAGATTCGCGAACCGCAGAGCAAATAAATGGACTAGCACGACGTTCGACAGTAGAAGATAATACTAGACTATTGGAAACTACTCTAACTTTCGATAAAACATTTAATAAAGTACACAAAATAAACGCAATAGCCGGATATTCTTATCAGGATTTTTCGACTGAAAACTTTATGGCTCAACGAAGAGGATTTATCAATGATAAATTTATGTACAATAACTTCGGTGCAGCAGAAGGTGTTATGAATCCATCTGATGTAACAAGTTGGAAAGAAAAAAACAAACTGATTTCGATGTATGCCAGAGCGAACTATTCTATGGGCGGAAAATACATTTTTACCGGAACAATCAGACGAGATGGCTCGAGTAAATTCGGTAAAGATAATAAATGGGGCACATTCCCTTCGGGTTCTGTGGCTTGGAGAATCAGCGAAGAAAGCTTTGTGAAGAATATTTCGTTCTTAGATGATTTGAAAATGCGTGTCAGCTATGGTATTACAGGTAATCAGGATATAGGAAACTACAAATCTGCTGCATTATACGGTGCTGCCGGATATTACTACCGCGATGGAAGCTTCTATACTCAATATGCTCCTAATCAAAACGAAAATCCAAATTTGAAATGGGAAGAAACTGCTCAACTCGATTTCGGATTCGATTACTACCTTTTGGGTGGAAAAATAAGAGGAAGTATAGATTATTACAATAAACAAACATCTAACTTGCTTTATGATTATCCCGTTTCTACACCTCCATATCAATACAGAACTATGATGGCGAATGTAGGTAAAGTAGAAAATAAAGGGATTGAATTGTCTGTAGAAGCAACAATGGTTGATACTAAGGATTTCAAATGGGATCTGGGCTTCAATTTCGCTAAAAACAAGAATACACTTAAATCGTTGTCGAACGACGAATTCAAACTGGATGTAGTTTACACCGGCGAATGGTCTCTAAACGGATTACAGGAGACACCTCAAATACTTAAACCGGGTTATTCTATCGGAACATTCTATGGTGCAAAATACACAGGCAAAGATGAAAACGGTATATTCCAATATGAGGATGTAAGTAAAGATGGAAAATTTGTTTATGCAGACGATAGAACGGTGATTGGTAATGCACAACCTGATTTTACTATGAATATGTCGAACTCTTTCCAATATAAAAACCTGTCGTTGTCATTTATGATGAGAGGAGTATTTGGAAACGATATTGCTAACTCTACAGGACTGTATCTGGACGATATAAACCGTATGCCCGGAAGTAATGTATTGAGATCGGCTCTTGATAAAGCAGCTCAACCGTTGGTATATTCTTCTTACTATATAGAAGACGGAAGTTTTGTCCGTATGGAATATCTTACTTTAGGATACGATTTCAAACTACCTGCCAGCTCTAAAATTAAAAATATAAGACTTTCGGCCACAGCTAATAATCTATTTATTATAACAGGTTATTCAGGTATAGACCCAGAAGTAAACGCTGACGGACTGGTATTGGGTATAGATGCCCGAAACTATTATCCTAAAACACGGGCATTCTCTTTGGGAGTAAATGTATCATTTTAACTATCAAAAACGTATATCATGAAAAGAAAATATATATTATCCATATTTCTGTCCGGCATTTTAGGACTTACATCTTGTACCGATCTCGATGAAGATTTCTATAGTGTAACACCTCAAGATGAATTCGGAGGTACGACAGAAGAAATGAATTCACTGATTGGCCCTGCATACGGAACATTAGTCAACTATGTCAATAATGATTTCTGGATGCAAGAAATTACTACCGATGAATATATGATTCCGGCACGCGGACTGGATTGGTATTCGGGTGGTATCCATTTACGATACCATACACATGAATGGTCTGCAAAAGAAACTCCTGACTTCTGGCGGTTCGAGCAAGTAACTACTGTCAACAAGATTATTGACATGTTAGATAAGACAGCCGTTCAGATTGAAAACAAAGAGCGTACTTATGCTGAATTGAGAACGATCAGGGCTTTCTGGTACTTTATGATGCTCGACAATATAGGCAATGTGCCTATTGTTACGTCTTTCGACGGTACACTACCAACCAATAATACACGTAAGGAAGTTTACGATTTTGTAGAAAAAGAATTATTGGAATCAGTAGAAGGGCTTTCCGAAGACAAGAACGCAAGTACGTATGCTAAAGCTACGAAATGGGTTGCATATACAATTTTAGCAAAATTATATCTGAATGCTCAAGTATATACCGGTACAGCTCAATGGGATAAATGTCTTACTTATGCCAATAAAGTTATCGAATCGGGTTTGTATCAATTAGAACCTAATATCTTCAATAATTTCAAAGTAAAGAATGAAGGCTCTACCGAAAATATATTTGCTATACCTTACGATGCAGAATATTTCAGAGGTTATTTTATCCCTTACCAAATGTCTTGGCATTACTCCAACTATACAACTTTCGATGTACAATTCAGTTCGTGGAACGGACCTTGCGCAGTACCTGGTTTTGTGAAAAGTTTTGATAAAGATGATGCTCGTTATGCTTCATTCTTAATAGGACCTCAATATTCTGCTGATGGACAAACTCTTTATATACGTGATGGTGTTACTCCGCTTGATTTCACAATCGAAGTTGGTGACTTTGCGAATGCAAACGAAAATGAAGGAGCCAGACTATTCAAATGGGAAGTTGAAAAAGGAGGTAAAAATCACTTGAATAACGATTTTGCTATTTTCAGATACTCAGATGTTTTACTCATGAAAGCTGAATGCCTATTGCGTAAAGGAGATGAACCTAGTGCACGTGCTATTGTAAATCAAGTAAGAGAACGCAACTTTAGCCCGGCGAAACCATTGCCTACTCTGACCCTTGATTTATTACTTAAAGAACGGGGCTTTGAATTTGTTTTCGAAGGATGGAGAAGAAACGACCTTATACGTTTCGATGCATTCAAGGGAACATGGGATTTTAAACCTAATCAAGACCCTGCTGATAAACACACTTACCTATTTCCAATACCTCTGGCGGTAATGGATAAAAACCCACATTTGAAGCAGAATCCGGGTTACTAATTACTGACTTTTACTTAGCCATGTCTCAGAGGTCTATTATCTGAGAAGTAATGGAGAATTTTAAACTGAAAGGTCTATAGACTTTTGAGACAGGCTATTTTATTCCTTCATATTCAATATGAACTGAGTTTACACACCCTCTAAAAAGGCTGATTATGAGAAAAATATCAATAATTATATTTCTATTGGTGCTATCTTCCAATTGTTTCTGGGGACAAGATAATTTGTCTTTGCGATACATCGGAAAAGCTCCTACCTCATTGATAGGGGATGGGAAATATATAGTAAAAACAACACCCGAACGTTTTATTGCTGCAAAAGGCTTAAAACTAGATGGTTCGTTGCATTTCCTTAAAGGAAGGGAAGAATTACTACCTACAAGTACCTTATGGAATTCTACTTTCTTTCCTGGAGGAGCATCATATGATATTAGAATAGGCAGAGATTCGGTTCATGTCATGTATGGCGTATTACCAGCTACAGGTTTTACTATTTGTGTAAAATCGCCTGTAAATATAAAAACCCAACTTGAACTGAAAAACTCTATACCACTATACAAAAAAGAGATTCATAATGGTGGCACAAGCTACACTTTTTTTACACAAAATGAAAATTTTGATTCTGTAGAGAGCTATGAAGCTATGAATACTTTGCTACAGGAAATTTACACACAACAATTAGTCCTAAAATCGCCAAATACTACTCTAAATAAGTCAGTTGCATTTTCCCAATTTTTATTAGATCTGGGATATAACGGCGAAATTATGCTGTGCGAATTATTTCGCTGGCAAGACATCTGGGCTCGCGATTTAGGTTCAGGCATGTTACCCGGAGGACTTGTTTCGGGACGAGCAAAAATGGCTCGACAATCACTGGATTACGACCTGAATAGATATGCATTAATGTCGCCTCAGGATTGTAAAAACTCAAATGATCCCTCACAAGGGGGCACATCATCCGAAATAGGATGGACGGCTCGTTCGTCATGGAATTATTACCTCCATTCAGGTGATATTCAAACTCTAAAAAAAGATGCAGATATAATCAGACCGTGGATCAATCACTGGATTACCAGAGATTATGATGAAGATGGCTTAATCACGGATGTTACCGAATTTATGGATCACATGATTATGATGCTAACAACTAATGGCGTCAGTACATTGGCAACGAATGCAATGTATGCATGTGCACTAGATTACTTCTCTAAAATAGAAACAGAAATAGGCAATAAAAAAGAAGCAGCTCGCCTGCAGAAACTATATACACGAACCGTAGACGCAATTAATACTGTTTACTGGAATAAAGAAAAAGAATACTTCAACAGCATGACTCTGTGGGACATTATCAGTGAGAGCAGTTCACAGACTTTCCAATCCATATTGCTCAAAATGCATGCGACTGATGATGTGCGAGCTAAAAAGACACTCGATTATTTAAAGAAAAATAATTGGTGCGATTACGGCTCCATAACAATCGTTCCACGTATGAATCATGTCGGGCTAGATAACGACCAGAATGTGAAAGTATGGCCTTGGTGGAATCTATGGGAAGTAGAAGCACGTTTCAGATGCAATGATAAAGAAGGGGCTTATAAATTATTAGACTTAGCTGCTTCGACAATAGAAGACGAGAAGTACCCTGGACTAATAGAAGAAACACTTGATACAGACGGTACATCTATTGGCGGCAATGTATTTATTACTGCCGCAGGCAATCTACTAGAAGTAGTAGTAAAAGACCTTATGGGTGTGGAAACACTTGCACCGGGTTGGACGGAAGTAAAAGTTGTTCCCGCTGTTCCTGCTGATTGGAAAGATTATGAGTGTAAGATACCTACACCAAACGGGAATATGTTACTCAACTGTAAAAATGGAAAACTAACTGTAAGCGTAGAGGATATAAATATAAAATATATACATGTCGATAACTTGAGCGACGTAACAGTAACAGGCGCTGATAAAAAGCAATATATAAAACCGATTATCAACGAGAGAATTTATAATACGGTATCGAAAATTACTGTACCCCAATTAAGAGAAGGTAAAACCGCAATATTTTATGATCCCGAATTTCATTCTGTAAAACCGGAATTGGAATTAGATGCGATCAATGTCGAATCGTTAGCAAATATGGCTGGTTCCTCGTACAACAAGCTTATTATACAAGGAAATAGTTTACCACTCTACACTAAATCAGGTAAAAATATAAAACGAGCCTTAGAAGCCTATGTAAACAAAGGTGGAACAGTCGTTTTCTATGGAGCTACTGTAAACCCGAAGAGTGATGAAGATGGAGCGGGTATTTTGGGTGAGCAAGGTGGCATTGTCGATTGGTATCAATATCTTCCTGCAAAAGACAGGCAATATTTAAAAGACTGGTCGTTCACTCCACATGCAAACAATACATATCCGAATCAGAAGAACGGCAATTACGCTTCTGAATTTACATTAAATTCCGCTTTCAAAGGAAAAGATATTTATATAGAACTTGGAACCCTTGTTGGACTCGATAGTGTATTTATCAACAATACGTATGTTGCCAATTATCGGGATATGGAGCAATTTATAAAACAAGAATATCCGACTAATACTGATTATCCGGACTCACATCGCTATAAAATGCTTAGCCGTATGTATGTTGTAAAAGCTGGTTCTGACGCTTATAAAGCGCTGAAATTCGGTTCTTCAAACGCAATAAATGTAAAGTTGTATAACGATGGTATGGATTTCGGTTTTCCCGAATCAAATTCACCAAACATCAGTATACAAAAAGCCGCAAACGAATGGCAGGCGACAGATGATGCCCTACCAAATATCGGATTAACTCACCCTAAGCGGAAAGGTGTGAATTATTGGGGAAGCGAACAGTTTTTCAACTCATGGAGTACAAAGAATGGATTATTTGGTTTCGAAATAGAGGGATCAGGTATAGACTTTTGCGATGGGACAGTATTAGAAGGGCTATCGTCCGAAGCATTCCCTGTAAACACTACATATACTGATTTTGCACTGTTTAAACCTTGGACATTCGAAGTTCTCGCATATACAAACACAAAGCAAAATCTGCTTTATCCGATGACTAGCGAACGATACCCTTGTATAGTAAGAATTGTAGATACAAAAACGAAGGGCGGTTATATACTGATAACTCCTTCTGTAATAAATCGACCGATAGGTAAAGAGATACTGAAAAAGCTGAAAGTGAAATTATAAATAAAAGATAACGATTTAATCATCAAAAATATATACAAATGAAAACGAGATTATTATTTATATTATTCATTGTTGGCATATTTTCTCTGTATGCCCAAACATTGAAAGTAGACTACAGATATGCGCCACAGTGGCACGCCTCTACGACTTCTTTACCCGATGACACTTGCAAAACGGTGGTTGGACCTTTAGGACAACTATTATATGAGTTCGGCAGTGATATTTTTTATCCTTACGCAAACAATAAGGGGTTTCGTACTGTGGTGCATGTCTTAGCTGATGAGAACGTAAAAATAAACGATCAAAAACTCTATTCACCTCGTGTTCCTATTGTAGTTACCGAAAGTTCGTATGCAGGAATGGAAATAATCCAAGAGGCTTTTGCTACCGGACTAGACTATATTCAAAAAGGAATAAGCACGAAGAAGGGGAACAGGGAAGATATCGTTCTTACAACAGTAGAAAATAAAACAAACACCCTGAAAACAATTAATCCTGTTTTGATTATCAACTCTGAGCATGAAGTCAAAGTAGAAGGTCGGGTCGTGACTATCAATAATAAAGAACAACTTGTTGTCAGTGAAGAGATCGTAAAAGTAAGAAAAGTACTTAGCGATTCTAAAACATTTCTCGAATTAGCTTCCATACAAATGGCTGCTGGAGAAAAAAGACAAATGGTTGTTCTCTACGACAATGGGAAACAATCGCTGCTTGCTAATGAACTTAAGGCAGATGCTAAATCATTAAATAATAAAATCAATACAATAAAAGAAGAGCATATTTCTTATTGGGAAAATAAAACAGAAATTCCTTACGGACATATATCTGTTCCCGATCAGGAAATTCAGAATATTCTGGACGCTTCTATCAGGGGAATCTGGCAGGCACGCGAAATTAAAGATGGTAATATATCTTTTCAGGTAGGACCTACCTGTTATCGTGGATTGTGGATCACCGACGGCGCTTTCTTCCTTGAAACAGCGACTATGCTCGACAAAGGAAAAGATGCCCGCTATGGAATTGATTATACTCTCTCGTTTCAACAGGAGAATGGAAAGTTCGGGAAAATGACTCCTAACTACTGGAAAGAAAACGGTATTGTACTATGGACATGCGTTCGCCATGCCATGCTGACACAAGATAAGGAATGGCTAAGATCGATATGGCCTAAACTTCGCAAAACAGTCGCCTATATTAAAGAATTAAGAAAGACAACTCTTGACAATGATATCCCTCTTGACGACGGATTAATACCTCCGGGAGATATAGACGGCGGACTTTGGGGCGGAAAAGATCAAGCAGAATATACTAATATATATTGGAACCTATCAGGGCTTAAAGCCATGATTCAGGCAGCTAATTGGATCGGCGAAAAGAAAGACGCAAAAGAATGGGATAAAGAATACAAAGACTTTTATGACACATTCCAAGCTGCTGCCCATCGTGATATGCAAACAGATGCTTTCGGAAATCAATACTTATCAGTATTAATGGACCCTAAGTTTCAGGCATTGCCCCAACGTGCACAATGGGCGTTTTGTCAGGGAATATATCCGGGACAAATATTCGAAAAAGAAGATCCGATTGCTGTAGGAACTATCAATATGCTTCATACAACCTTACAGGAAGGTATCGTTATGGGAACAGGTTGGATGCCCGACGGAATTTGGTCTTATTTCGCAAGCTTCTATGGTCATGCATGTCTTTGGATGGGTGATAGTAAAAGTGCCTATGAATCTCTTTATGCTTTTGCAAATCATGCTTCGCCATTATACGCATGGCGTGAAGAACAAAATCCACGAGATCTGGAACCTAAATTTTGGGGCGAAATGCCGCACAATTGGGGGAGTGCAGAGTTTGTCCGTTTAGCAGTTCACTTATTGGCACTCGACAGAGGAAATGAAATGCACTTACTCGAAGGATTACCGGCAGAATGGTTGCAAGCAGGTATGGAAACGAGTCTGAAAGATATAGCTACACCATTTGGAAAACTATCATTTACACTGAAAGTGAATGAAGCTGGAAACGAGGCTAATTTGACAATAGATAAGTTGACAGACAGTTCTTGTACAGGAATATATGTTCATCTCGGAGAGTGGGCTAAAAACAAAGAATCGAATACTATAAAATTAAATCCTTCCAAATCGAATAGCTTAACAATAGCACTAAGATAATTCAAGAAATATAAATACTAAAACAAATAATTATGAGCACATCTAATATCATCAATCCAGCACTTTTTTTCGCGGATGATAATCTGATCGGAGACAAAGTTGAAAAATCGGTACGTAGAATGAAAGATCTGAAAGGCATATTTCAAGACGAAGCAGCCTTTCTGCAAATACAAGAAGAAAAGCTTGTTTATGAAGTCAGCAGTTTCTTACCTGTAAAAGAGGGTACACCGGGCGGACTATACTTTGGGATTACTTATTTGTACCCGGGTAAAGTAGGCGATGAATATTTCATGACTAAAGGACATTTTCATGCAAATATAGACAGAGCAGAATTTTATTGGGGTCTGAAAGGTGAAGGCATGCTCATATTTATGGATGAACAAAGAAAAGTGTGGGCAGAGAGAATGTTTCCCGGCAGTTTGCATTACATACCCGGAGGCATAGCACATCGTGTAGCCAATACCGGCAATCAGATGTTGTCGTTTGGAGCTTGCTGGCCTTCTGACGCAGGACATAATTATGAGGAAATAGCCCAAAACGGGTTTGCCTGTCGCTTGGTAGATAGAAATGGAGTCCCCAACTTAATCTAAATTGAAACAAGATGTATAGCATAGGAATAGACTTAGGAGGTACAATCGTAAAAATAGGATTGATACATTCCGGCAAAATCATCGGATTCACTGTTTTGGATGCAAATTCCCGAAAAGGCTTGGAATCTAACTTGCCATTTATCGAAAAGGCCATTAATGATCTTCTTCTTAAAGAGAGTATTGAGCCTTCGCAATTATCAGGCATAGGACTGGCATTTCCGGGATTAGTAAATCCAATAAAGAAAACAGTTATATCTACAAATGATAAATACGATGATGCTTGCGACCTGAAACTTGACGTATGGGTTAAAGAGAACTGGGCTGTTCCTTTTTGTATGGATAACGATTCGCGCCTTGCAGCAATGGGCGAATGGAAATATGGAGCAGCTAAAGGACGTAATAACGTGGTGATGATGACTATTGGAACAGGCATAGGGACGGGCGTTATAATAGATGGAAAAGTACTTCATGGCGAGCATTTTCAAGCCGGCTCATTAGGCGGACACTTTGTAGTGGACTACAAAGCCAGAAGGTGCACATGTGGTAATATCGGCTGTGTAGAAGCACTAGCTTCTTCCTCTTTTTTGCCTGCCATAATAAAAGACAATAAGTCGCTGACACCAGAATTTAAAGCACGTGCTGATGAATATGATTTCAAGGAAATATTTTCGCTTGCGAATAATGGCAATAGTGACGCTATCACGATTCGTAACGAATGTATGAATGTATGGAGTGCAGCTATAGTAACATATATACATGCTTACGATCCTGAAATCATCGTTCTGGGAGGTGGCATAATGAAAAGCAGCGATGTCATTATCCCTTATCTCAAAGAGCGCGTCGATAAATTAGCATGGTGTCCTTCGGGTAAAGTAAACATTGTTGTTGCACAAGAAGGCGACAATGCTGCATTATTAGGAATAGAACATTGTTTAATAAACGTAAAAGAAAAAAAACATGAAACGATATACTGACAAATCGCCAAACTATGATAAATACCCTGTGATACAAGTACCATCCCATCATAATAAGTGCTCGGTGGGGTGGGAAAATATCACTAAACAGATGCAGGAAAAAATAGATAGTGTAACAACACCGAAAAAAATAATGGTGATTGAATGCTATCAAGGGGTACTTGACAGTGAAGTTGAAACGAATATAAGAAAGGCTTTTGCATCAGCTACATTCATCAATTCTTCACAAGCAATGTTATCTGAATCAGTCTTGAATGATAAGCTGAAAGCAGATATAACCGACGATGAAATATTCGGCTATATGACCCGATTCAATATCGACTGTTATTTTGATACTGAAAAAGTAGAGAAAGTAAGACAATCTATTTGTGACGTAAAACAAGGTGTCATTATTATCTATGGAGTAGGAGCGGCTTATATTCAACCAACATACGATATTCTTGTATATGCGGATATGGCAAGGTGGGAAATACAAATGCGCTTCCGCCGAAACGAAATCAGTAATATAGGTGTAAATAATAAAACCGAAAGAGCATCGCTTCAATATAAAAGAGGATTTTTTGTTGATTGGCGTGTCTGCGACAGATTCAAAAAAACATTAATGTCTAAATGGGATTTTGTATTAGATACAAATACAAAAGACGAACCGAAAATGGTGACAGGCGAAGCGGTGATAGCAGGGCTAAAGAAAGCTGTGCATACTCCATTCCGTGTAGTACCATTTTTCGATCCCGGCCCTTGGGGTGGACAATGGATGAAGCAAATCTGCGGATTGGACGATGATCAAATCAATTTTGCATGGTGCTTCGATTGTGTTCCCGAAGAGAATAGCCTTTTCTTAGGCTTTGGTGATGTTAAGTTTGAGATTCCGTCTATAAACCTCGTATTTGCTTATCCAAAAGAACTGTTAGGTGATCCGGTACATGCTCGTTTCGGTGATGAATTCCCTATCCGATTCGATCTATTGGATACAATGGAAGGCGGCAACCTTAGTTTGCAAGTACATCCTTTGACTGAATATATCCAAGATAAATTCGGGATGCACTATACGCAAGACGAAAGCTATTATATGCTCGATGCACAAGATAATGCAGTAGTATATCTCGGACTGAAAGATGGTGTTGACTCAGATGCAATGATCGATGACTTAAGAGAAGCGCAAACAACAGGGAAATTCGATACTGATAAATATGTAGGTTGTTATCCTGTAAAGAAACATGACCATGTACTTATTCCTGCGGGAACAATTCATTGCTCGGGTACAGATTCTATGGTATTGGAAATAAGTGCGACCCCTTTTATTTTCACATTCAAACTATGGGATTGGGAACGCCTCGGTCTAGATGGTCGCCCTCGTCCTATCAATGTAGAACATGGCAAAAATGTAATACAATGGGATAGAGCTGAAGATTGGGTAAAGAAAGAAATTCTTGATCGTGTCACTGTGGTTGGCGAAGGCGAAGGCTGGATAGAAGAGCATACAGGCTTACATGAACGTGAATTTATCGAAACTCGCAGGCATTGGTTTACCGAATCGGTACTGCATAATACAAACGATTGCGTAAATGTACTGAATCTGGTAGAAGGGCGTGAAGTAATAATCGAAAGCCCGACCAAGGCATTCGAGCCGTTTGTAGTTCACTATGCGGAGACTTTCATTATTCCTGCAAGCGTAGGTGAATATACAATAAGACCTTATGGTGAATCGGAAGGACAGAAATGTGGAACTCTTAAAGCATATGTAAGAAACCATGCCTGAATCGAATATATTTAATCCCGGGTTTTCTATCCAAATGACAGAAAGCCCAATGGGTTTCATTTATGGAACCGATGTTTTTGGACCGGAAGTTGAAAATCGCCGATTGGATGATATTCGCAAGAGTCTGATGAATCCTGAATGCGATGGACCTTCTACCGTCTATACGATTGCAATGGATGTAGGAAAAAATACACATCGCCAATTACTAAACGATTTGCATCTTCTCTATGGCGTAGTTACTTATGCTGCCGGCAAACTGGGCAAAGAACCTATCAGAAGTCAGGGACATATACACAAAGTTTCTCTGTATAGCGGATGGTCTACACCCGAAGTATATGAAATTTGGTCGGGAGAAGCTATTATTTATATGCAGGAGTATGCGGAAGATGAACCGGGAAGATGTTTTGCTATATATGCAAAACGGGGTGACGTAGTGATAGTTCCCCCTTATTGGGCACATGCTACAATCAGTGCAAATCCTGATAAGCCACTGACATTCGGCGCATGGTGCGACAGAGATTATGGATTTGTTTACGATGGGGTAAGAAGTCACAAGGGAATAGCTTGGTTTCCCATATTCAACAATGAAAATAAAATTGAATGGATAGCTAACCCTTGTTACAACCCATCGGAATTAATCTGTAAATCCCCTGAAAATTATGAAAAACTGGGTATAGAAAAAGGAAAATCTATTTATAAAATATTCGAGGATGATCCTGATACGTTTCTATATGTACCACGACCTCAGTTAAAAGAAGAAGTCTGGAAGAATTTTACACCTTAAGTTACCTACTTTCTAATTATATTTACTTACTAAATAAATATAGATACCATGACAAATAATAAATACTTATACTGGATTGTCTTCGTTGCCATAAACGGAGGACTGATGTTCGGACTTAATATGGCGGGTATTGCCGGAGCGAATGACATGATAAAAAGTGAATTCAGCTTGTCTGACAGCGGATTAGGTACTGTAGCTGCATTGCTGACTATCGGCTGTCTGATAGGGGCTTTATTCACAGGAGGAATAACTGAAAAATATGGTAGAAAAAAGGTTATGACAGTAACTGCTGTTCTCTATATTATATCTGCATTGGGATGCGCACTGGCTCCATCTGCAATGTTGCTTACTGCATTCAGAGTGTTATCGGGTATCGCAGTGGGTGCAACTTCGGTTGTAGCTCCAATGTATATATCGGAAATATCTCCTGCTAAAGATAGAGGAAGGCTCGTATCACTCAATCAGTTTGCTATTACGATCGGTATATTGTTAGCTTATGTTTTCGATTACTTACTTGTCGATCTCGGTGATAATAGCTGGCGATATATGTTGGCTGTTCCTGCTGTTTTCGGTGTATTGTATCTAATATTTCTGCTTACTTCGTTTTGCGAAAGTCCAAGATGGTTGTTAGCGAAAGGCAGACGAGAAGAGGCTGTAGCTATTCTGCAAAGAATTGGTGATGAAACTTTTGTAAAAGAAGACTTACCCGAGATAGAACGTTCTATCAATGCAGAAAATGCGAAAGATAAAGTTTCAATCGGAGAATTATTCAGAGGGAAAACCGGTAAAGTCGTACTTATAGGAACACTCATCGCTGCATTTCAACAAATAACGGGGGTAAATGCAGTTATTATGTTTGCGCCCGATATTTTTCAGGCAGCAGGTTCGATGAAGGAGGATTCACTTTTCCAATCGATGATTGTAGGCCTTATCAACTTTCTGATGACTATCGTAGCTCTAAGACTTGTAGACTCGAAAGGACGTAAAACTCTTCTTTTATGGGGAGCTGTCGGTATGACAATAGCTTTAGCTTACCTTACTTACGAGTTTTCGGGTACAAGTACAAACAATACGGGCGTGCTGGTTGCGTTATTAGTTTATATATCGTTCTTTGCAGCCTCATTTGCTCCTGTGATGTGGGTAATTATATCCGAAATATATCCGAATAGGATAAAAGGGTTGGCTATGTCTTTTTCTACTGCGATAACATGGTTGTGTACATTCCTTACTATCCAGTTTGCGCCTATCATCAAAAGTTCGTTAGGGCTGGAATGGCTGTTTGCTATCTTTGGAGGATTCACCGTATTGGCATTTATCTTTGTTAAAATATGGATTCCCGAAACAAAAGGAAAATCGTTAGAACAAATAGAAAAAGAATTAGGATTATAAAAAATCGATATTAACTAAAATATGAAGACATGAAAAAGTTATTAAACTATATAGGTCTCTTTTTACTCCTGATCAGCACCGGCTGCTCCAACAAAGGGAATAATGAAAAGGTATATTCGGAATGGAGTTTCCAATGTCGCCAGACAGGAGAATATATCTACGAAGATAACGGATCTATAAAATTTGGAAAAGAACCTGCAAACGACAGCTATCTGTGGATAGCAGAATCGACAGAAACAGAGAGCGTAAAATTTAAGAATAAAAAGACAGGGAACTATCTTCAGTTAGATACTGATGGTAATGTAATCAGTAAGGATATTGAAAATGCTGACGAAAATAACCTGACATGGTCTTACAAAGGCTTCGGTATTCGCCAAATGAAAAATTGTGGTTGGTTTACGATATCCAATCTATCGGGAGGTGAAGATAAGTTTCTGACACAAACACCAGATGGCTTAAGACTCGAATCGCTGGATAGAAATGCAGACTTCAATTCGCATTGGACGGTTGTCAGAGAAAAAGGTTCTTTACTACCTTATACATTGTCTCCAGACAGTGTTGTTGAAGCTTCTTTTCTTGGATTACGTACATCGAAAGCTATATCGCCGACCGAAATACTATCAAATTATCATGGTGATGGCGGACATTGGAAATTGAAGGAAGATATTTCTGCTTTTCCTCAGTTTACGGCTGACAACAATACAATGGTTGTTGCATTGTACAATATGGCTTTAGAAGAAATGCAGATGAATCTCCGTTCCGATTCTACATTCAGTACAGGTGCTTTATGGCCGGATACATGGACACGCGATGTAGTTTACAGCATGTATTTCTCATTCTCGTGGATACATCAGGACATATCAAAAAAGACTCTCCGAAAACAAACTTTAGATAACCCCAAAGAAGCACTTCAGGATACAGGTACAGGCGGTTCATGGCCTATCTCTACCGACAGGGTAGTTTGGGCACTTGCTGCGTGGGAATATTATTTATCAACAGGCGATAAGGAATGGCTGGCCGAAGTGTATGATGGTTTAAGCTATACTGCTACAAAAGATATCCATGTGGCTTTTGACAAGAACATCGGTTTATTCAGAGGTGAAACCTGTTCGATGGACTGGCGTACACATACTTACCCTAATTGGTTCTCGAACGAGAATATCGGAGAATCATTTTCCAGCGGAACGAATGCGTTACACATGTTTATGTACGAACTTCTGATGAAGTCGGGTAAAATGCTGGGCAAAAGCGATGAAGAAATAAATGTTTGGGAGAAATATTACACATCTGTTAAAAACGGTTTAAATAAATATTTCTGGGATAAAGAACGTAGCCTTTACACAGCTTATCTCTACCCTGAATATTTGAACTACCGATCTACTCAACGAGTAGATGTGATGGGTAACGGTTTATGTGCTTTGTTAGGTGCAACCTCACCCGAACAAACAGTGAATGTAGTAGAGAATTTCCCTCTTTATCCATACGGAGCTGCGGTATTGTATCCTACTATCCCTGACGATTTTGCTTATCACAACAAAAGTGTGTGGGCTGTATGGCAAACACCGTATATGTATGCTGCAAAACGAGTTGGTAATATGACAGCGGCAAGCCATATTATGAAATCGCAAATAAGGCAAGGGGCTATGTTCCTTACTCATAAAGAAAATATGACTCATGATACAGGATATGATCGTAATACGGCATTAAACTCAGATCGTCAGTTATGGTCTGTAGCCTCTTATGTAAGTATTGTATATCGTATGTTATTCGGGATGGAAATGACAGAAACAGGATTAAAATTCAATCCTATTGTTCCATCCGATATGATAAACGGAGCATTACATTTGAAAAATTTCAAATATAGAGATGCCGTTTTGGATATTACTGTAAATGGCTTAGGTAATAAAGTAAAATCGCTAAAGGTCAATGGAGAAGTACAAACCTTACCTTTCGAACTACCTGCCGCATCCAAAGGCAAATTCGATATTGAAATAGAAATGGAAGCAGATCCTAATGTTTCAACTAAGATCAACATGGTAGAAGCTGGTCCACGTAAATGTTGGTCACCAATAGAACCAGTATTGAAAGAAGAGAATAGTAAATTATCATGGTTTCAAAATGAAGGGTTGAAGGATTTTGTTTATAGTGCTGACACCAACGAAACAGCAGTTTCGCCTTACGATCTGAATAATAAACCTAATGGTTTTTACTCGGTGTATACTGTCGATCAAAAAGGCTTTGAGTCTGATCTATCCAACCCATTTATCCATTCGACTTCGATAAATATATATGAAGTAGAAGATGCAAAATATAAAGGCACTGTTAAAAATTCTGCTAAGGGTTTCTCGGGAAAAGGCTATATTGAAGATATGGCGAATAACAGCGCAAATGTAGAGTTGACAATAGATATTAAGGAAGCCGGAAATTATGGAGTTGCTTTGATAGGCTCTAACGGTAGAGGTCCTCACGATGTATATTGCTATATCCGTTCGGTATTTGTAGATGATGTAGATACAGGTACTTTTATCTTAGAATCTTCTGGTGACTGGAATACATGGACAACGTCGAATTACTTGATATTAAAAAATATCCCTGCCGGCACTCATATTATTAAGCTGCGATTGAATCCGGAAAACAAAGGATTCGACAGTAATATGTCGCATGGGAAAAAAGATCAAAATGATGCATTTCTTGATTATTTGAAAGTCGTTAAGCTGTAATACGATTAGTAAATGACATCCCTGCTTGGTCCTCATCCCAGGCAGGGATTTTTTATATACTATTTAAAATAAAAGCTTGTTGATAATGTTTTATTTCAACCTTTTACTAGGAATCAATTAAATTATATCTTTGTATTATATAATACAATAAAGACATTAATTATTGGTGTAATTCAACCTCAAAAACAAAATACAATGAAAACAGAAAATCCGATCCAACTCTTACGGGAAGAAGAGGTAAAACCAACAGATATAGTCTTGGAAGCGGCTTTAGGAAAAGATCTTTTCGTAGTTTATACTAAACTATTAGAGATTATCTGTTCAGAATTTCAAATGGAATATGAATGGAGATTTTATAAAGATGGTAAGTCATGGTTTTGTAAAGTAGTCTATAAGAAAAAGACAGTTTTTTGGCTCTCTATTTGGGCGAAATTTATAAAGACCGGTTTCTATTTTACAGAGAAAACACGTGGCGGAATTTACGATCTCGAAATCAGTACCAAAATTAAAGAAAGCTTCAAAAATGCAGATGCCATCGGCAAATTAATTCCGTTGATACTCGATATTGAGAAAGGACAACAACTGGCAGATTTGACAGAAATTATAAAATACAAGAAAAGCCTGAAATAAATGATACGGGATTTTGCAGCTATCGATTTTGAAACAGCTAATGAACAACTATCCAGTGTTTGCAGTATAGGAATTGTTGTTGTCAGGAACGGTATTATCACAGACCGTTTCTATAGCCTTATTCAACCCGAGCCCAACTATTATAGTCTTCAGAACAGTAGTATTCACAGTTTAACTTACGAAGATACAGTGAAAGAAGCAGTATTCTCTAAAGTATGGTTTCGAGTGGAATCTCTCATTGAGGGGCTTCCGTTAGTAGCACATAACAAAGGCTTTGATGAAGCATGTCTTAAAGCTGCATTCAAAACTTATCAGATGGACTATCCCGACTATCGGTTTTATTGTACATTGGCAGAGTCCAGACGGCAATTGAAACATCTTCCTAATCACCAGCTTCATACTGTAGCTGCCGATTGCGGATATATTCTCACTAATCACCACCATGCTTTGGCTAATAACTATACGATTTAAGTGTGATTTATTTCTATTTATTTATCTAATTGGAAATATTTAACTTTGTGGATGCTGCGAATAAATAAGACAAGAAACGCTAAACAGCATTTCATATTTACTGTTAATCTCTCAATTTTAATCCTCATTCCAATTCCAAACTGCATCAGGGTGCGATTCTGTATTTGTTGGAATCATGCTCTCCACATATCTAATCCCTACTTCTGTCAATCTTCCTTTAACTGTTTCATTTGTTATCCAGCTGTTTTCCTTTGATAATCTCCGATGAACAAGAAAAGTATTCTCATATTTAATAGAATATGGATTATTGTTTTCATCCACTTTACAAAAATGTTCATCTTCCATTCTTATATTTCCATTACCTTGCTCATGAGTTATTATACAAGCACTAAAAGTACCATTTCTCTCTTGTTTAAGAAAAACAATCGGATGAGGATGTTTTTCCCTATCTCTTGCCCAAATAATATCTCCTTTGTTCATGTTTTTTATTCATTTTAAATTACTAACTTTTACAAATATAAGGATTTATGTTAAAAAAGATTGTTGTATCTGATATATAACCGCTTTATGGCTGTAATGTCGAACATACAATTTCGCCTAGTCCTAAATCCGTTTTGATTCAATTGTGAAACGATTTCAGACCATTTAGAGCCATTATTTCGCATCATTAGTATAAGTGTACTTGCCTTTCTGTTATGTTCATTAGAAAGTGCGTTTTCTATTCTTATACTTCTACCTTTAGCAATGTTCTTTTCTGTTAATCCGTTGTTTTGTGGATTACCTAACTTAATATCCTGTTTCTTCTTCTCTGCTAAGGCTTGTTTTGTCCGTTGGCTGATTAGTAAGGCTTCATTTTCAGCTATGGCAGAGATTATGTGTATTGTCAAACGGTTTGCGGTCGGCATATCACAACAAATGAAGTCTACATTTGCAGCTTGTAACGATGTAACGAAATGCAAATTTCTTGCAAGTCTATCTAATTTGGCTACTATCAATGTAGCAGTATTCTCTTTACAACATTGTAGTGCATCGTTCAATTGCGGACGGTTAGCACTCTTCCCTGTCTCAACTTCAATATATTCCGCAATGATGTTATTGGAGTTTTTTAGATAGTTCTGAACTATCGTTTTTTGTGCCTCTAAGCCTAAACCGCTTGTGGCTTGCTTTTTCGTGCTAACACGATAATATACTGTATAATATAATTGAAAAGTAGTCCACTAAAATAATTGAAAAGTATACCACCGGTTAAGTAAAATCCGCTAGAGCTTCTAATAAAGCCCTGCATTTTACTAACAAATATTAACATTATAAATTCCT